>JBDTTO010000441.1:0-3927 GCA_039930585.1 Gemmatimonadaceae bacterium | reverse complement strand
ATCCGGATCCCGCAAACGCGCTCAGCGACGGCGAACAGTCGCTCACGCCGACCGCGTTCGCGGAGATGATGCTACAGCTGCAATCCATTTCCAAAGCAGTCGGTCGTTCGCTGCCGTTACCAACGCGTATAACAAATCACCGTGAACAATTGACAGGGAACGCCGCATGAACGGAAACGCATTGCATGACTTGCGTGTGGCGATCGACAAAGTCGACGCGTCAATCATCGAACTCATTGCCGAACGTGCGTCGTTGGCGCGTGCGGTTGGTCAGGTCAAAACCGAACAAGGGCAGGCGATTGTTGATCCGCGTCGCGAAGCGGCAGTGGTTGCACGTGCCGTCGCGCTCGCGCGAGACGCAGGGTTGCCCGAAGCAGATATTCGCGGCCTGTACTGGCTGGTAGTTGGTATTTCACGGCGGGCACAGATGTAACTGTTGTGGCCATTGGTGCGATCTGCCGGGCCCGCGCCGTAACGGAAATGCACTCCAGCGTGCGATTCGGTGACGGCGTTTCAACGCCCTCGTCGCATACACGTGAACATGTCGCACCACCAACATGTTTACCGCTGTCACTAACAGTGGCAGCACCGGATAGAGAACAGGCATCACACGTTCTCCGCGGCGCCATGACGCGCCCAGGAGATCGCGACAACGGCAAACCCGTCGAAAGTCGGGGACGCAAAGCCACGAGGCTAACGCGCTTGCAGAAGCGCCACGCTAGTCGGGTTACCGAACGATCCATTGCGGAGAGCAGTCTATGCATCACGCTCTGCGCCTCGCGTCAACCTCGGTTGCCGCGATGGCAATCCTTGGTTGCACCGGTGACAATCCGGTCGCTCCAGAAACGACCTGGCCACAGGCCAGCGTGTCAGTACTGGCGCCCCCGCCAGCTGACGCGCGGTTATCCACCGTGGCCGCTGCCGCACTGCCCCCCGCAGTCGCCATCGCAGCCCCTCTCACGAGAACCACGGTGGGTACCAGTCGTTATGCGCGCGAACAATCGCTGGGCTTTCAGAACAACGCGATCAGCAATGCCGCCGCCGAATGCCTGAACGAAGGTGATTCGTTTGGGTCGTGGCAGCTGCGATTCAGCGGTTACGGCTGCGTCGGTCTCAGGACGAATGGCGATGGCACGTCAATGTCGTTGCAGCCAATGGTTGCTACGACCAATGCCGAAACGCACGCACCACTGTTGCTCGGTCCCGAGTACGGCGATCGGCTGCAACTCACGACGCGCCTTGAAACGGTACAGCAGTTGCGACAGAACGGCGAACCCAATGCATGGGAAGTCGCATGGTTGCTTTGGCAGTATCAGGACGACGAACACTTTTACTATTTCATTCCCAAACCGAATGGGTGGGAAGTTGGTAAGCGCGACCCGGCGTATCCGGGAGGTCAGCGTTTTCTCGCCACAGGAACCGATCTGAAATTCCCGGTCGGACGCGCGTACAATGTGCAGATCACGCACAGGGGCAATGGCTTTTCGGTCGTGGTTGACGGTGTGGTACTCACCACATTTACCGATACCGAGCGGCCATACGTTTCTGGTCGGATTGCACTCTACTCGGAAGACGCCGAGATCCGGGTACATCAGGTAAGCGTCCGTACCGGAGCGATTTAGCCAGAATTAGTGAGTCATGCACTAGCGTAAGGAATGTGGCCTTGGCACACTTGGGATATGCCGATGGGTCGCGTTACTGGAGCCACATGCTCGAACCGGTACAGACGTGCATGCGTGGTGCTCCTGGCGGGGGCTTTTGCTCTCGCCTCTCAGGCCCTGCCGTGTAGCGCACAGAGTGCGCCCGTAAGTGCCGCCACCAAGGACAGTGTTTATCTGGCGCGGATGAATGAGGGATACGCCGCCGCGGCCCAAGGCAATCAAGTCGCCGCGTTCGCGGCCTTTGATCTGGCTGCAGCAGTGGCTCCGAAAATGGCGACGCCGCGTATCGCGGCCGGTTACGCACTGGTGGCGCTCAAGCGGAACGACGAAGCGATCATGCGCTTTCAAAGCGCATTGGATATTGACGAGAACCAGGACGTCGTGCGGCGCCAACTCGGCTATCTGTACGCGTCTGCCGGACGAAAACGCGACGCGCTTGTGGCATTCACCTGGTTGCAGACGCGTGACCGTGCCAGCGCGCAGGACCTGTTGGCCATTGGCAATCTCAACGCCACACTTGGCGAGCGTGATCTGGCGCTAAAGGCTTTTCAGTTGGCCGAAACCGCCGCCGCACAATTCGGCGACAGTATCGTGCTGAGTCAGTCGCGTTCGTCGATTGCGGTGCTCCAGGCTGGCAACGCAAGTGGCGGCGACAAACCTGGAACCTGGATTGAGCTGTATCCGTCGCCGTTTTATCAGAATCGATTCGACAATACCGTCACGTACGGACTCGCGCGCGCGGGAATTACGTCGGGCGGTTGGTTGCGACCGTCGGTGTATGCATCACTCCGCGCAACGCGTGACAGCAAATCGGTGGGTGGATTGCAACCAGTTCTTTACGCGGACAACAGCGCTGTACCAGCGTTGGGATTTCGCGCGCAACCGGGCGGGAAGTGGTTCACGCTGTACGCCGAGGCCGGTGCGGCCTATCCGCTGGTTTCAGTCAAACCACGAAACTGGAAACGTGATTTACGTGCCGGCGTGATTGGCGCGTACAGCAATAATCTTGCCCTCGGATCCAATCCGCGTCACATGACGTTGGTATCCGAAGTGTACGGCGATGTGAGCTGGTACGATCGTTTTGATCGCAACGTGATCAGCTATCTGCAGTGGCGCGAATCGCTGCGATTGATTCAGGGCCACGCGGGTGCGATCGATGTATTCGGACGCGGATGGGGCGCCTATGATTCGCGAAAGACGTATTACAATCGTGTAGTGGAAGGCGGTGGAGGTGTTGCGTTCCATGCCGGTGCGAATCGTCGCGCAAGTTTGTACATCGAATCATTGCGTGGATACTACTTGCGCCAACCCGTCGCCGGACAACCTGCACGACATTACGATGATTTTCGCGTGATGTTTGTAACCGGCCTGTATCACGCCTTTCCGTTCTCATCCAAATGAGCTGGATCGAATGGGGCGTTATTTATCTCGCGGCACTCTATCTCATTTTTGCGATAGACGATCTCATTTTCGACGTCACGTATTGGGTTGGCGTTGTGATGGGATGGTGGCGCCGCGTCGTGTTGACGCAAGCGCAGCTCGAAGCCGAACCCGAAGCACGCGTGGCCGTGATTATTCCGGCATGGCACGAATCCGAAGTCATCGGCAAGATGCTCACGTACAACGCCGGCCGAATTGACTACGGCGATTATGATTTCTGGATCGGCACGTATCCCAACGATCCGTTGACACAAACGGAAGTCGATCGTGTGCGCGCGTTCCTTCCGCAAGCGTACCGTGTTACAACCGGGCACGACGGGCCGACGTCGAAAGCGGATTGTCTGAACGCAGTATTGTCAGACATCATGCAACACGAAATTCGCACGAAGCGTCGCTACGATTTCGTGTTGATGCATGATCCGGAAGACATTATCCATCCGCTCGAGATGCGTGTGCTCAACTGGCACTTCCGCAACACCGATGCGGATTTTATTCAGCTGCCCGTCTTTTCCACGGCACCAAACCTCTACGATCTTATCGCAGGTACATACATCGACGAATTCGCCGAGATGTACGCGAAGAACATGCACGTGCGCCAGCTGTTGTCGCCGTTCGTTCCGTCCGCAGGGGTTGCAACCGGAATCCGGCGCTCTGCCCTGGATGAACTGGTCGATACAACCGGCGGTCTGCCTTTCGCAACGAACTCGCTCACCGAGGATTATGATCTCGGTCTCAAGATGGCGATTTCCGGACGCAAGACGCGTTATGTCGCGCAGCGTATTCAGTTGCACGCTGGGCACTCTGGAAAACCGATTGAAGAATTAGT
>JBDTTO010000440.1:0-3938 GCA_039930585.1 Gemmatimonadaceae bacterium | reverse complement strand
CCAGATTGGAAAAGATCGGAAAGCCGACGGCTGGGTGCGTGTTCCGCTGCCGCTCAAAGTCGGTATCGCCCCCATGGGAAATCAAGATTTTCGTTTCTCGGGATCAATCGCGTTCCGGTAGCGTACGTGAGTAACAGATTCAGTTCTCCGATTCCCGCTCAGTCACTTTGCTTCGCACCTTTCGCGATGCATCGGTGATGCATGACAAAGGAGTTGCCGTGCGACGTAATGATTTTCTTATTGGTGCGTTGGCTTCCGTGATCTTTCCACTGGCTGTGTCTTCACAAGTGATCCGCGAAGTCGCGGTTGGCAATCGGGTTCGCGTACTCGCGCCTTCACTCGGATCTGAAGTCCGCGACGGCGTGATGCACAGTCTTTCGTCCGGACATCTGCGTATCAAGCAATCGAGCAGTGGTGAGATGCTTGTGATTCCCGCCAATCAGTTGATGCGCCTCGACGTTTGGGGCCCGGGCAGCGGAACGCAGGCCGGAAAGGGTGCAGCGATAGGCGCGATCACCGGTGGGATACTCTTTGGTATTGGTGGATACGTCGCAACCCGGTGCCCCGGAAATTGCTCGGCGGGCGAATACGGGAGCGGTGTGGGAACGCTGCTGGCGATTCCCGGTGCGGGTGTGGGCGCGCTTGTTGGCGCGTTGATTGGGCGATCCCAACGAAGTGTGGGATGGCAACGCGTTGAGCTGCCGCTCAGGTTGAGCATTACTCCACCATTGAGTCGCAACGTCCGGTTTTCTGGCTCGTTCGTGTTCTAAACGTTTTCGCTGAGTAATAAACCCGATTGCGCGACGTGACCAAAACGGGACACCTTTCCTGCTGGTATTCCCGCGTCCCAACAACTTTACGGAGCATTCAGTGAATTTTTCAGCTCAGAGCGTTTTGCGTCGAGTGGCGGTGGCAGTTTTTGCGGTGGCGATGTGTTCGGTAACGGCGTCCGCACAAACGAAGCCTGCGCCGGCCAAGCCGATGGAAATGGATCACGACAAGATGGACATGCACGAATCAAAGTCAGGCTGGAAGGAGTTGGATGCGTTTCACGAAGTGATGGCGGCATCATGGCATCCGGCCAGCGGCAAGAACGATCTCGCACCAGCGAAAGCGAAAGCCGCCGACATGGCGAAGGCCGCGAAAGTGTGGGCGGATTCAAAGGCCCCGAAAAGCTGCGACACACCGGCCATCAAGGAATCGGTAACGAAAGTGAATGCGGCTTCGCAGGAATACGCCGGCATCGTAGCGAACGGCGCCGACGATGCGACAATCAAGGCGAAGCTCAAGGCGATTCACGAGACGTTTGAAACGGCCGAGATGGGGTGTCATCCGGCGAAGTAACGTTTTGAAAAAACGCTCGCGAAAACGTGCGCGTGGCGTGAATCACTAAATTCAGCATCAATTCAAAAGAGTCAGTGCGTTAAGCGCTGGCTCTTTTTTATTTGCACTGTAATCGAATGCGACGCGGTCCAATAATTTCGACTGAACTGCGCGAATTATCCGCGTTAGAAATGAGCAACCGCGTGAGCACGAATTCGTGGTGCGCACTGGCACCCGTTCTGGAGCTCGCAGCGACCTATTGCAACAAGGAGATACGCATGAATAACAAAATCGTGTTGTTTGCCGTAGGTCTACTGTCTGCGCAGATGCTGCGCGCGCAAGACTCGTCCGACGTAAGACTCGGCGAGCGAATTCGTGTCATTTCGAATGCGTCCGCAACTCCTCGATTCGAATCTCGAGTGTGGGGCGTGCATAACAATCAACTGGTGTTGCATCCGCTGAACGTAAAAGATGTGCCGTTGACGATTCCCTTCATTGATATCACTCGAATCGAAGTGCGCCGACCAACGGGACAGTCGCACGCCGGTGCTGGTGCATTAATTGGAACGCTCAGCGGATTCGTCTTATTTGGTGCAATCGGCTATTTCACCACACGACGTCCGCCGTACGGCGATTACAACCCCGACCCAGCATGGGGCCTTATTCTTGCGGGTCCGGGCTCAGGTATCGGTGCCCTCGCCGGACTTCTGATTGGCCATGGCATCAAACGCCATCATTGGACGGAAATTCCGATGCCAGTTCGACTGAATGCTACCAACATCAAGTGAGCTGATCGTACCAATTGCGACGCAATCCCTTATGGCGAATTGCATCCACAAATCGAATCGCACCTCAGTCTGGTGCGGTGTGATTCTTTTTGTGGTACTGTTTATTCATGCAGGAATGTTCACCTTCAATTTGAGAGCGTGATGATGAAAACAACTTTTGTCAAATCAGTTCGTACCATCGTCTTTGCGTCGTTCGCAGTGGGAATGCAGGCCTGTGGTTGTGACGGCGTGGCCTGCATCGATGGGCTCATCGTCACCATGACGTCGCTGCCAGCGGCGCCGTTCAAAGTAGAACTACTGGTGGCGGGACAGGTGCAGTCTGCTCCGGAAGAGGCTACCTGTAGTGTCGGCGCCAGCCGCCCATGCGAGAAGAGCATGCTATTCAGAACGCTTCAACGCGATCAGGTCTCAATACGTGTGACCACGAGTTCAGGTGTTCGCACTACAGATCTGCCAAGAATAAACTACAAATCGTCAAGTTCGGGCTGCAGCGACTGCAAGGGACAAGCTGAAGTGACGGCGAACATACCGTAACTGTTTCTTGTCCTGTTCACAGAAATAAAATCGCGCGGACCACTGTCCGGAAAGGCACTTATAACACGCTTAGTGAAGTGTTGGTTCACTCACAGTTGATCCATAAACCCGCTGCACTTCCACAAGGAGATTCGGAATGCCGAACTACCGGTTCGCCACCGCCGCGCTCGCGGTCTTGTTGTTCACGCCCGCACTGCCAGTCGCAGCGCAGAAGCCACTCATTTCCCAGGCAGCGCTGATCGCCATCGTGGAGAACCACAAAGGCGCCGTGCTCCGCTACATCGACGCGGCCCCCGACTCGATGCTCAGCTTTCGACCCACCAAGGGCGTGCGCACGTTCGCAGAGCAGATCGAACATGCCGCCGGAAGCGACGCGCTAATCGCACACTTGGCGATCACCGGCTCCATGAAAGTCCCGAGTCTGGGAGATTCCGCGGTCTACCTCCACAATAAGGCAGCACTCAGAACGTACGCCGCCAAGGCAATGGACCACACCATCGCCATGCTCAAAGGCGTAACCGACGCCTCGATGGATGAGAGCATCGTACAATTCGGCGCGAAGGTCACTCGCGCCCGCGCGCTCATGGAGTTGCTTGACCACTTTCCCTGGACGCTCGGCCAAACCGTTCCGTATCTGCGGTTGAATGGTGTTACTCCTCCCGCGTATTCTCCGTTCTAAGTCGACTGGAAAGGTCAGTCCGAAACGTCGGTCGCTGATGCCTCCGCGTCTCCGCAACTCCGCGTCTCCGCGTGACCATGCTGTTCTCAAACAAAAATCGCGCGAACCATTTCGGTTCGCGCGATTTTTTGAGTTTGCAACAACGTTAAAGAACTAGAACGCCATGATCTCCGCGTACGCGTTCCGGAACGTCTCTACCTGCGGCAACGTGCCATCTTCGAGACTTGGCGCATAACCAACATACGTATCCGTCGATGCAACACGCTTGACCGGCGCATCAAGCCACGCGAAACACTCGTCGGCAATACGCGCCGCGATTTCAGCACCGTAGCCCCACGACATCGAGTCTTCGTACGCCACAATCACGCGACCAGTCTTCTTGACGCTGGCGAACACGGTTTCGTGATCCCACGGCGACAACGTGCGCAAATCAATCACTTCGACGTTAGGTCCGCCTTCGTCCATCATCTGCGTAGCAGCAACCAGTGCACGATTCACAGTGGCGCCGTACGTCACGAGCGTAATGTCAGAACCTTCTTTCACGACGCGCGCCTTGCCGAACGGAATCATAAAGTTCGGGCCCGGATACGCGCTCTTGTTGTACGTCTGACGAT
>JBDTTO010000439.1:0-3945 GCA_039930585.1 Gemmatimonadaceae bacterium | reverse complement strand
GAAATTCTGAACGGCTCGGTGCGCATGTTCCACAACGTGCAGAACCTCGCGCGTGACTGGTACTTCACGCAGGTCGGGCCGCTTGATCCACGCGTGCACACGTTTCCGTTCCCGGATTCGCTCATGGGCCGGTTGATGGAATTTGTCATTGCACACGAGATCGGACACACGATTGGTTTGCAGCACGACCAGATTGGCAGCTCGACGTATCCCGCCGACAGCCTTCGCAGCAAATCGTGGACGGCGAAGATGGGCCACAGCCCAAGCATCATGGATTACTCGCGCTTCAACTACGTTGCGCAGCCGGAAGACGGAATTGCAGTGAAAGATCTGATTCCGCGCATTGGGCCGTACGACAAATACGCCATCATGTGGGGATACAAACCGATTCCGTCCGCACGTACATCCGATGCAGAACGCACCACGCTGGAGCAGTGGTCACGTTTGCAGGATGACACGCCCTGGTTCCGTTTCTCCGCCAACAACGAATACGGCGGATTCGGCACGCAGAGCGAAGCGGTTGGCGACGCAGACCCGGTAAAAAGCACGGGGCTGGGCTTCAAGAACATCGAGCGCACGATCAAACTGGTGCCCGCTGCCGCAACACACGCGGGCGAAGACAACAGCGATCTGAAAGAGTTGTACGATCGCACGGTTGGTCAGTGGGCGACTGAAGCCAGTCACGTGGCCACGATGGTTGGTGGCGGCACGGTGCAGTACAAGTCCGGCAGTCAGACGGGCGCGGTCTACGTCGCGATTTCGAAGCCGCGCCAGGTCGAAGCCGTGAAGTTCATCAACGACAAAGTGTTCCAGACGCCAACGTATCTCATCAAGCCTGAGATTGCGGCGCGTATTGAAGCGGGCGGCATGATTGCCCGTATCAACAACGCACAAACGCGCGTGCTGACGGCGTTGCTGAACGACGGTCGCATGAATCGCCTGCTGGAAGGCGAAGCAGTGGCCGCCAACAAGAACAACGTCTACACCCTGTCAGGATTGCTTGATGACTTGCGGCGCGGCATCTGGTCGGAGATTTACGCCGGCCAATCCATCGACGCATTCCGCCGCGAGTTGCAAAGCGATTACATCACGCAAATCGAACGCAAGCTGAATCCGCCGCCAGCGGCAGCAGCTGGCGCCGGCGGTCGGGGCGGTGGAGGCGGTGGCGGCGCAGCACCAGCCGCGTTAAGCGACGATGCGAAGTCGCAGTTGCGCGGATCGCTGGTCACTCTGAAAAGTGATTTGCAGAAGGCGTCAGGCAAAGGTGATCGCGCAACGCAGCTTCACGTGTTGGGCTCCATCAAACGCATCACCGACGCGCTGGATCCGAAGTAACACACTGAGCCGGCGTTGAAAATCAAACGGGCGCGGTGACTTGATTGTCGCCGCGCCCTTTTTGTTTGACTCCAACCAACTTCACAGTGAAGATCTGCAATCGTTATTGATGTTTTGCAGCCGCAGTGGCGCGCGCCGAATCCGCTGTCGCAGGTGGCAACGTTGCGAGTATTGATTGAGCCTCGGCGGCACGTCCACTGCGCAACAACAACACTGCCAGATCACGCTTACCACGCGCGACACGCGGCGCTGTTGGACCCATGCGCGTTTCCGCAATCGTCACACTCTGTTTGATTAGCGGCTCGGCCTCGGCGTATTTGCCAATGTCGCTGAGCACTGCGCCCAGCAACCAATACGAATCCGACAGATAATGCGGAAAACTTGTTGCTGACTTTACGCCATCGGTGAACTGCTGACGCGCCGCCACTTCCGCTTCCTTCCAGTTTTGTTCGCGCCGCAACATGCGCGCGTACCACCACTCGGTGATGAACGCCTGTACCGCCGAACCATCCGGCAACTGTGGAATCATTGCGAGTGCTTCGCGTGCTTCTCGATGTGCCCCGGCCGTGTCACCCAGAAACGATTGCACGTCGGCCAGTGTGATTCCCAATTGCATGAACACCGCATTGCCCGGTGAAAGCGCATGACTGGCCATCTCCTTTGCACGCAACAGGTATGGCAGCGCTTCCTGTTGCTTACCGCGGCTGATGAGATGCGTGGACAGTGAATACAACTGCATCGTTTCTTCGGCCGTCGGATTCGAGCTGGATGCATCATACGCCTTCACGGCTTCGCGCATAGACGCGCCCGCGCTGTCCAGTGAACCACGATTGTGCTGTGCCATGCCAACAGAACCCAGTGCCACCGCGAGTCCCTGTTTGCCCGCGATACCACGACGCCGCTCGATGTCGATCACGCGAATCAACGTTGATTCGGCCGACGCAATCTTTCCCAGCGATGACTGAATAAGTGCGCGGCTTCGCAGTGCGCGCACGTACGCACCGTTGGTGTCCGCCCACTGGTTCGCGTCGAAAATTGACAGAGCGTGATCGACGTATGATCCAGCGCTGTCGGGTCGCAACTCGGCGGTGACTTCGGCACGCAGAACCAAAAGGCCCGCTGCGGCGGGAGCGAGCGATCCTTGCGAGCGAACAACGACGGCATAGGCCGAGTCAATTTGTGCGACGCCTTTCGCGCGTTCACTCTGTTGCATGTACGCGGATCCAATCAACGAATGCATTGCAGCACGCGCTTCGGGATCATCGTCCATCTGCTTCGGTAAACGCGCTGCCGCACTGTCAAGCAATTCCGGCAGTGTTAACACATCAGTGGACAACCGCCTTGGCGCGGCACCACCGCTGGCGGTCGCGGACGTGAGAATGTCCTGCAGAAACGATGCAATGCGTTGCGAACGTTTTGCATCGCGTTGCGCGTGCGCGCGCTGCACGAACGCAACGGTTGTCGCGCTGCTGATGGCGACGGTTGCAACAACCATCGCCGTTACGAGTGCGCGTTGTCGTCCGACGAATTTCCGCAGCCGATAGAACGTCGTGTCCGGTCGTGCCGAGATCGGTTGGCCGGTGAGGTAGCGTTGCAAGTCGGCGTTTAATGCTTCGGCTGATGCGTAGCGTCGTTCGGGTTCTTTGCGCAGCGCCATCAGTACGATGGCGTCTACTTCGCCCTGAAGCTCTGATCGCAATCGATCAATCGAGACCGCACTTGCATCTGCAACAAGCGCC
The DNA here is from genome assembly GCA_039930585.1 of Gemmatimonadaceae bacterium. GTDB lineage: Bacteria > Gemmatimonadota > Gemmatimonadetes > Gemmatimonadales > Gemmatimonadaceae > Gemmatimonas. Next base: position 871 of record JBDTTO010000439.1, on the reverse strand, counting down.
GTGACCTGTTGACTTGGCATTGCCGGCTGCGTGTTCATCACCGCGTCGAAAAATTTCGACATGGGTGACACGTCGGCAAACGGTGTTACGCCGGTAAGCAGACGATGCAACAGGGCGCCTAGCGAATACACGTCTGTCGCGGTACCAACGGGGTCGCCGCGCAACTGTTCGGGACTCGCGTATGCGGCCGTGAGTGGCGCGTATCCCGTGATCGTGCGCGACAAGTCAAACACCGCTGTGCCCAACAGCTTCGCGATACCAAAGTCCAGCAGCTTCACTGTGCCGTCGGTCGTAACAAGAATATTGTCCGGCTTGAGATCGCGATGCACCACCAATCGCGCATGTGCATGCTGCACCGCGCTGCATACCTGACGAAACAGATTGAGACGATCGCGCACCGACAAATGTTGCGCGTTGCAATACGCGTCAATCGGCTGGCCGTCAACAAATTCCATCACGAAATACGGAACGCCATCGGGCGTGACGGCAGCGTCGTACAGGGCTGCGATATTTTTGTGTTGCAACGAAGCCAGAATACGTCGCTCGTTCGCAAAACGCGTGAGCAGCTCTTCCCGCCGTGATGCGCGTGCAATTGTCTTGATTGCCACACGTTGTCGCGTATCATCGCGACGAATGGCTTCGTATACCGTGCCCATTCCGCCTTCGCCAATACGCTTAACAATTTCGTATGCACCAAGTATTGTGCCCGCAACAATTTCCGGCGCGGGCTCTGCTATTTCTGCAGCGCCCAGCAAAACTGCGGCCGGTTGGGAAAACCGATCGCCAACGCTGTCGTGCGCGGCCAGCAGTGTTCGAAGTTCTTCCAATACATCCGGTGACTGTTCACCAAGCGTCGCAAGCCGCGCCGGTC
>JBDTTO010000438.1:0-3949 GCA_039930585.1 Gemmatimonadaceae bacterium | reverse complement strand
CGATGCAAACCCACGCGCGAAAGGGCGCCACATCGCACCAACGAAAGTCCGAACAAGTCCGCCCCTAGAGTTTTTCGTTGCGCGCACGCTTCCGCACGTATTGCGTCGAGCTCAGCATGGTCGGATCGAAATTTTTTGTCCGACGCAAAACACCTTCCCACTGACAATCAAGGCACCAGCTGCGACGGAAGCGCGGGCCGAGCAGGCGCCACCAACCGTTTCGTTCAATGGGTAATGTGTAGGAATCACAAATCGGGCACAGATCGCCGTCCGGAATCACCATGATGAACAGGCGCGTCAGAAACCAGACAATAATGATGCGCACGGCTACGAAGAAGCCGATAAAAACCACCGCATCAAGCCAGTTCAACGTGCCAGGCACCGATCGCTCCGTTACATGCAGTCGTGAAATACGAAGAAACGATTACAACCGTTGTTCGACCTGCGTCCATGGCTCCACGTACGCTACGCCCGCCTCGACGCGATCCAGCACCACTTCAACATCCGTCGCCAGCGATGCACCTGCGAGTTCGCGCGCGGGCAGCGTGTACGTCGTGTTATCCAAGGTGTATTGCAACTCGCCCTCGCCATCGGCCGGCACTTCGCGAGTAATGCGGCCAATGGTGCCCTGTAACAGATAACGTTCGTCCACCTGATCGGCGCGCGCGCTTGGAATCGCCCACCGCGCAATCAGCAGCGACTGCACCGTAATGGCTGCACCACCTGCGACGACTGCTGCGATCACACACATCAGCGCGCTCCACTCGGTGAAGCGCGTGAGCAAATACCCCGCTAGTCCGAATGCGAACGCAAACGCCGCCGCCGATGCCCAATTAAAAAGCGCCGATGGCTCGGCATCGGTCACATGCTCGCTGGTGCGCTCGTGCGGGGCCGGCAGTTGCACGCCACGCGGCAGATGTTCGGTGCCCAGCAGCATGGCACGAACGCCGGCAATGAGACCAAGCAGCAGTACGGTGAGGAACAGCGCGTTCACGAGGTTTTCACAGGTTGTTCACGGTCGATGAAAGTGCAGACGGCGTGGGTTGGCGTTTTGTGCCGGAAAAATTGAACGCGGCCGCGGAATGAAGGTGCTGCGAACAACTATCGCACAATCATGTCGAAGCGCAGTGGGTTTGGCACGTCGAACGAAAAGTGCCACCACTCCTGATCGTAGTTCGCAAATTTTTGCGCCGCCATCGCGTTCACGAGAATTGCGCGATTGGCCGCTACGGCGCCGGTGGCGTTTGCTGTGTGGGCGTTGGTGGAAAATTCGTCGTGCGGCGTGCCCATGTCGAGCTCCCGGCCGTTCGCGCGATTGATCAACGTGAGATCGATGGCCACGCCCAGGTTGTGTTTACTTTTGTCGGCGATGTATCCGTCTCGCACCAGATTTTCGCGATGCACACGCACCGTCCACGCAACCATTTCCAGCGTCGCACGCACGGGTCGATAGGCGTCCCAGATTTTGAGACCAAGTCCCTGGGGTTTGAGCGAGGCTTGCACCTGTGCGAGCGCCAGTGCGGCTTCGCGTCGCATGAACGCATGATTGCCTTGATATCCCGGAAGTGGCGCACCCGTAAAATTGCTTGCGTTTCGGTAGCGCATGTCGACGACGATTGTTTTGTCGATCGATTGCACGTCAACAAGCAGTGAATCGGCTTGCGCGTCTGTGCCTGTTGGAATTGTGTCGGCGGCACGAACGGATTGATTCGCGGTAACGGGGGCCGCTACCGCCGCGGTTGACTCGGCGGCGTTGGGTTTGTCAGATGACTTGTTGCACGCCACCATCGCCACAGTTCCCACCATACACACGTGCAGAACGATTTGACGAAGCGCGCGTGTTTGCGTGGCCGCAGACGCTTGCGAGTTTGATCGTGATGTCATGATTGCAGTGATTGATGGAGAACGCGTGTTGGTGCATTCACTGGCGTGTGCAAGTTCGATCGCTTAGTCATGGTTGCGGTGATTGACCGACTTCCAGTCGAAGGATAGCGCCGTTCAGGTCGGCAATCCGCACTTGCGATCCATCTCGCAGCGGTGGCGCCTTCGGCAAGCTGCGTGCGGACCGAACACTTCGGCGATAAGGCGCAAACGAGTAGTGGTGATTATTTACGTCGAACTCCTGCACGGATTGGCCCTGGCGTGACGTTGCGTGGTAGTTCGTGACCATGCCCTCAACCAAAACAAATGCACCGCTCCTCAACGCATCTGTCACCTGCGCAAATTCCAGTCGCGCGTTATGAATGGCGGAGCGCGTGATCAACGCAACAACCACGGCCCAGACCGACAACAAAAGCAGCCGCTGTCGGATGCTGAGTGCGTTGGTTCCGCGCGAACGAAACGTGAGTAATAAGAAACCAACCGCCGCGGCGCCGAATCCGATGTACAGAAAAGAGGACGCCGGCGCACCATCTCGCGCAATGTCAAAGGCGGTCGTGTATTGTGGCTGCATACGGATTCGGCCTCGCGTTAAGTGCGAGACGCGTTTGCGAACTGTGCACGAAGAAATTCCGCAGCGCGCCACTCCGCGTAGTAGAACGGCCGCGCTGGTGTTGGACCAGACGCAAACGCCACGTGTCCACCATGCGCGGGAAATTCCAGCGTGATTGCGGAATTTGACGACGTAACTGCGCGCACATCATCGAGTACGGCCGGCGGCAGGAACGGATCATCAACAGCGTTCAGCAACAGCGTCGGACGCCGGATGCCTTTCAGAAACTGCAATGATGATGACTTTGCGTAGTAATCGGCAGCATCAACAAAACCGTGCACGGGTGATGTGAACTGGTCGTCGAAATCCCAGATGGTGCGAACGTCGTTGAGGGGTTTGAGATTCGCGAGTTCTGGGTGCCGTTGCATTTTTGCCCGCGCTTTTGGCACGAGCGAACGCAGAAATGCGTTTTCGTAAACTTTGCCGAATCCCTGCCCGATGTATCGCGACGCGCGCGCCAGATCAAACGGCGCCGAGACTGCGACGGCTGCTTTCAACTGCGGTAATATTGCTTCGCCCTGCTCGCCCAGCAATTTGCACAACACGTTTCCGCCCAGCGAATAGCCAACCGCGCCAATCGGTGCGAGCGGTTGCAGTTTTGCGAGATGCTGCAGCGCGAGTAGAGGATCCGTTGTTTCACCGCTGTGATACGAACGCGTGGCCTTGTTTGGTGTTGGGCCGCAGGTGCGAAACAACATCACCGTTGCGTTCCAGCTGCGAGCGCTTGCTTCGCGCATCAGTCCGCGCACGTAGTTGGCATCGGCGCCACCTTCCAGGCCGTGCATCACGAACAATCGTGGCGTGGTGTCCAGTGTCAGCTGATGTCTTCTCACGGGAAGCGTCGGATGGACGTGATGTGCTTCCAGCGCTGCCGGGTTAGATCGAGCGACGTATTGAAGCGCCGCAGCCAATGCTAGGGCGCATGCTGACGTATCGAGATGCGCCAGTTCAAGAAAATCACCATCGGGCGTGTCCAGTCGCTCCCATCGCAACGTGGGCGCGGGCTCTTTCCGCCCGAACTTGCCCCAGATCGTGACAGCATGCGGACCCGGCAACCACCAGGCAGGACGGTATTCGTTCACAACGCAGGTTGAATGGAAGTCGGTAAGAGCGTGGCGTGAAACGCGCGGTTCGAGGCTCGCGCTTCAAAACCCGTGAATTTTCGAGAGTATCCGGACATCGAAAGCGAATAGTTGGTGCTACCTCGCGCAATCCTCAAACACCTCCCAGCTCGCACTGATCAGGACCATTCCTGGATTGGTGCTACCGGCGGCTATCCGGTGGTCCGTCGTTGCGAACACTATTCTGTACGCCTGCTGCGCCTCAACTGGAAGGACGCGCTATTCGGTGAACTGACGTTGGCTCGGTAAGGAGCTCGCCGGAATTCTGTTTTTTTCGATTGCAATTTTCATTTGGCTGCTGGAGCTGCGATGTTTCACGCCACCCACGTTGTACCAA
>JBDTTO010000437.1:0-3950 GCA_039930585.1 Gemmatimonadaceae bacterium | reverse complement strand
CAACGGCACCAACACTGCAGGAATTCCCCACGCGCACAACTCCGCGATTGTCATCGCGCCAGCGCGCGTGACCGCGAGATCGGCCGCGGCATACGCATCGGCAATGGGCGACAGGTACGGACGCACCCGTACGTTTGCACTTTCGTATTGCATGTATGCTTCCGCCTGTCCGCGTCCCGTTGCCCAGATGAGCGCGACGTTGTCGGGCAGCGCCTTGCTCCATTTTGCAACACACTCGTTGAGTGCGCGCGCACCCTGACTGCCGCCAACCACAAGCACAACAAACGCATCATCAGGTAAGCCCCACGCCCGACGCGCTTCGAGACGTGTTGGTGCTTCGCGCGGCGGCGGCACGATCGGGCAACCCATGGCGTACACCAATGTTTTTTTTCCAACCTGCAATTGGCTTTCGGCTTCAGGAAATCCCAGGAACACTGCATTCGCGCCTTTCGCAAACCGACGCGTGGTCAAACCGGGATGGCTGTCCGGTTCGTGCAACATTGTTGGAACGCCATTTGATCGTGCCCACGCAAGCGCAACGCCTGCCGCGTAGCCACCAGTTCCAACAACGGCGATAGGTCGCTGCGCTTGCGCAATTTTTCCGATGGATCGCCACGCCGAAACTGCGCCCACTACTGTGCGCCAATTATTCCACGGCGATCGCCGATACAGCGGATGCAAATCAAGCAGCGTATGCGCGTAGTTTGTGGTCGGTAGCACTTCGCGTTCGATGCCGCGACGCGCACCAATGAAATAGGGTTGCACGTTAGGCGCTTGTTTCTGCACTTCGTTGGCGATGGCAAGGCCCGGATACAGATGTCCGCCCGTACCACCACCAGCAAAAAAGATGCGATACTCGGCAACTGGTGTAATGTTGCTGCGCTGCGGAGCCGCGGGTACGAGAGGCTGAATCACGATGGCAATGATGCCAGTGGATCGGTGGCGTTGCTGCCGTACACGCGTTCTTTCTCGCTCCCAATGTTCACCAGTACGCCGGTCATCAATAACGTCAATACAAGGTTCGATCGTCCACCCGAAACGAATGGCAACGTGAGCCCCGTGTTTGGCAGCAGTCCAATACTCACGCCAATGTGCACGAACGCCGTGAACACTGTGATGAAGGTGAGGCCGACCGCAATCAGCGCGCAAAATGGAGATCGCGCATTTCGGGCGATGCGAAAACCAAGCCATCCGTAAATCGCAAACGCGATCACAAGCCCACTGATCCCGACAAACCCAAATTCTTCGCCAACCACCGACGCAATAAAGTCGTTGTATGCGAGTGGCGTCCATCCGCGCTGCTGATTGCCCTCACCAAACCCAACGCCCAATACTCGACCAGATCCAACTGCGATCAGCGCCTGACGTTGCTGATCGGACACTGACGACAATTTCGCGTCATTTCCGGTTTGCGTTGAACTTTCGCTGGCCAGATAACTTGTCACACGATCGCGGATGTATTTCTTCTGCATCGCCTGCTGCACCAGCAATGGCAGCGCCAATGCTGCGAGAAAAACAAAGTGCGACACGCGCGCGCCGGCAACAAACAGCAGCAGCGCCATCAGCAGACAGAACGTCGCAGCCACTGAATAGTCGGGCTCAAGCGCGGCCAGCATGCTAAGTCCGCCAACAACCAGCAGAAACGGCACCAGACCTTTGCCAAGTCGGCGGACTGCATCGCCTTTTTTTACGAGCAGCATCGCCGTCCACATCACAACGGCGAGTTTGGCAAACTCTGACGGTTGAATCGAACCTTTGATGAATCGACGCGAACCGCTTTGAATGGGAGCCAAGCCGAGCGTAAACGGAAGCACCGTTATCAGCATGAGTACAATGCTTGCGATCATCAGTGGCCACGCAGCTTTCCGCCACAACTCTGCATCGATCTTGCTGCAGAATGCAAACAGCACGCCACCCAGTAACGCGCCCATGAGCTGACGCGTAAAGAAACGACCTTCGTACAGCGTGCCGTCCTTCAGCACCGCCAGTGCGCTGGCGCTGTACAGAACCGCCAATCCAAACGCGAGCAGACACGCCGTTACGAGCAGCAATGCGCGCGCTTCAGTACCCATGCGCCATCGTTCACGCGTTCCGCTCATCAGCGCTGGCGCGACGGCCGCGGTCACGCGTCTTCCTTTGCGTCAGGACGACGCGCCAACTCCGCAAATTTGTCGCCGCGTTCTTTGTAGTTCGCGAACATATCGAAGCTGGAGCACGCCGGTGACAACAATACGGCATCACCAGGTTCCGCCAGCGAACGCGCTTTGTTGACGACTTTCTTGAACGATTCGGTCGCCATCAGAAACACCGGCACTTTCTTTTTGAGTAACGGATGAAGATCATCGTAAATAATGTGCGCTGACTCGCCGTATGCGATTACAGCGCGACCGTTTTTCAGAATTGAATCGGCCAACGCCGTATACGGTTCGCCCTTGTGACGGCCGCCAAGCAACAGCACCGTGGGCCGAGTCATTCCGGCAATCGCGACCAAGGTTGACGACACGTTTGTGGCTTTCGAATCGTCGAGCCACAGCACGCGTCCGATGTCCGCGACTGGTTCGATGCGATGTGGTAGCGCGGTCACCGTACGCAGCGCCGCCGCGAGTCGCACACGCGCGGTTGGTGTCGCGTGTGTCGGATGCGCCGTCATCACGGCCAAAAGAGCTGCCAACATATTCGCGACATTGTGGTCACCCGACAACGGAAAGTCGGATCGCGGCGCCAGCGGTTCGCCAAACAACACGAACTGCCCGCGTTTGTGATCGAGATAACCTTCAACATCCGTTCGCTGCGTTGAAAAGCGCACGGTATGACCCGGCAAGTCTTTCGTCATTTCCAGCGCTTCTTTGCCTTCGCCTGGTACGACCCAGCGCGAAGTTTCATCGGCGTTCGAAAACATCAACGCCTTATCCGCATAATACTCGGCCGGACTGTTGTTGTATCGGTCCAGATGATCGGGCGTGAGGTTTGTCAGCACGCCAACCTGCGGTTTCACGACGGGCGTGTCGTGCAATTGAAACGACGACAGTTCGAGCGCGAGCCACTCAGGCGGCGATTTGCGCAGTGCGAGCTCGGAAACAGGCGTGCCGATGTTGCCGGCTTCCTCCACGCTTTTGCCGAGTGCGCGTAACAGATGCGCGACAAGCGATGTGGTGGTCGTTTTGCCGTTCGTTCCGGTGACCGCGATGTACGACACGTTCTTTTGCAGGCGAAGCGCAATCTCAACTTCACTGACGATTGGAACCCGAGCCTTTCGTGCGGCTTTAAGCGGCGGTACTTCGGGCGGAATTCCAGGGCTCACCACAACGCACGACGCACGCTTGATGCGCGAAAGATCGTGATCACCAACCTCCGTGGCCACGCCCAGCGCACTCAATCGTTCGGCGGCCGCCTTCACTTCTTTTGACTTGCCGTTGTCTGACGCGTAAACCGCAATGCCATTCGCATGCAGAAGCTTTGCAACGCTCTCACCGCTCAATCCCAATCCGAGCACTGCGAATTCGCCAAACCTGTTGTTCAGCAAACGCTGGACATGTTCGCCAAGCGCCGGGCCACGAAGGCTCGCAGCAGGAGATTCGCCGGTGCCGGTTGGAGTGAGCGATGGATTCACGGTTAGCGCAGTTTGAGGGTACTGAGCGCCAGAATTGCGCACAACACGCCAAGAATCCAGAAACGTACGACGACCTGTGTTTCGGCCCAGCCTTTCAATTCAAAGTGGTGATGGATGGGAGCTCGCCGGAAAACGCGATTGTCTTTCGCATACTGCTCGCTATAGCGACGCTTCCGATACTTGTAGACAACCCGCTGAATGATGACTGACATTGTTTCAGCGAGAAACACCGCGCCAACAAACACCAACAGAAATTCGCTCTTGAGCAGGATCGCGATCGCACCAACAGCGCCGCCCAACGCGAGCGAGCCCGTGTCGCCCATGAACACCTGGGCGGGAT
>JBDTTO010000436.1:0-3965 GCA_039930585.1 Gemmatimonadaceae bacterium | reverse complement strand
TAAGACACAGTTCACAACGCTGCGTAAGCAGCTCGATTCAGTGCGCGCGAAGTTTGGGTTGACGCTCGCTCCGTTGGGCGGCGGTCGAGGGGGCGGCGGTGGACGTGGCGGCGCCGGCGGCGGAGATCCAACAGCCGCCGCTGCATTTGCAGCCCAGGCGGCCGCCAACGTGCAGAACAACGCACTCGGTCGGGTCAGTACGGTCAAGAACGCGATTCAAGGAGTGTGGGAGACACCCAGCGCGGCGATGACAAAACAGGCAACCGACGCGAAGCTTGCGCTGACGGCCGCAATTACGGAAGCCAATGCGACGATCGTGCGCGCGCGCGCGATGGCTACGGCGCTGGAAAAGCAAAACATCAAGATCACTATTCCGCCGAGTTGAGTTCGGCGGCGCTGTGAAAGAAACGCCCCGTCTGCGAACCATTGCAGACGGGGCGTTTTTTCGACTGTAAGAACGACTGCAATTGCAGCGTTATTTTATCCGCTCGTAAGTCGCGAAGGTCACACCGGTTGTCTTGCCCGTTCCATCATCGCGCATGTAAATGACAGCGATGGTTTGTCCGTCAGGTGACAGGACGTTTGTAAGTCGCTGCGTGACTTTTCCATCTTTCTTGTTCACAATCTCATTGACGAATTCACTGACTGCTTTCACTGCAGCATGTGTTTGTCCGGCATTGCCGGTAACAGGCATGTCCTTTCCATCAAACGCTGTTGTGTACCACCAACGCGTGGTGTCACCGCGCGCGTTCACCGCTTGAATGGTGACCTTCATCCCTTTCGCGCCCAGCGCCTCGTACGTCATGATATTGCTGGTTGGCGCGGGAGCGTCGGACTTGAGCAACCATTGCCCGAAGCGTGGATTGACTTGTGACACGCTTCGCTTCATCCGACTGAAAGGAAAGCCATTGCAACCGGTTTTCGGTATGTCGCGCTTTGCGGTCGTTGTGCCTTCTGCTTCCGCGCGCGTGGCCGCTTTGTATGCGGAAAAACAAAATGCCCAACCAAACGGCTCCATTCCCGTGAGCGGCAGCCAATCTATTCGTGTCCACTTGTTGGCATCGGATGGATTCAACGAATCGTTGCGGGCAATAAAATACTGTTCGCCCACGTTCCAGTGCACGATATGAAAGTGATTCCGCGATCGCTGAAAGAATTCCTGCGCGCTGATCGTAAAGCGCGCGCCATAGTCATCTTCAAAATCGCCGATTAGAAATGCAGGAGGCGATTGCGTGGAGGTACTCACGGCCGCGATGTCTGACACCTTGGCTTGCGCACCTGAATTGGACGCGCTGACAAGTGCAGCTGTTGCGAACCCCGCGTGACGTAACAAGTGCCGAAAAAGCCGGTTGATTTGCATTGCACAAAATGGCTCGCACACACCTGCTTGGCTACGTCACCATGGCCTCGAGCACCGGACGCGGGGGCACTCCAATTTGTCGTTTCGACTCTTTACCCGCGCGGAAGACGATCAGTGTAGGAATGCTTGTGATGTTGAAACGTCGCGCCGTGATGGGGTTCGCATCGGTGTCGAGTTTGAGCACCAGGACATTGCCTGCGCGTTGTCGCGCAAGCGCGTCCAGCATCGGCGCCATCGCTTTGCATGGTCCACACCAGTCAGCGTAGAAATCCACGAGCACCGGCACGACGGCGCCATCGAGGTACCGCTGGAAGTCAGCATCCGTTGCGACAAGCGGACGATCAAACGGAAGGGCGTTCGCGCAGCGCGAACATTTCGGTTTATCGCCAATGCGGGCCAGGTCGACACGATTGAGCGTTTGGCACGACGTACACCGCACGATGGCGTGGCGCGCTGTCGTGGCCGGAATCGGGTCGGGTGCAGTAGACGTTACGGGCATTGAAGAGCCTCCTCAGTCGCAGGCCTGAAAACCAATTGGCAACTTTGCAATATCGCCATTCGCTAACCCTGTCGCCATGCAGCTGTGCGTAGCCGTAATTGGCAGCTGGCCGCGAAATAGCCGATCGAAAAAAGTTCCCAGAATTCCGAATCTCGTGCAGCACTTCGGACGACAAAAGCGTACTTTGCCGTGTCGTGCCGAGGTCCAGCTCACTCGGCACCCTCCCCACTTCCACCAGACTGAGCGGGCGTCGCACGACGGCGTTTGGTGGATTTCCTGTTGCAGGAGATCGAGGAATGCCGTTTACCGAGCGGCGCGCGTCAATTGCGCGCCAGATTCGCTGGGTGTCCGCCGGCGCGGTTATCGCGGGGCTGGCCTCCGCGCACATGGCGCTTGCGCCAATCGCGCAGGCACAAGTGCCGCCGCCCAATCCCAATGGGCCGAAGGCCAACTGGACGCTGTTCAACCAGTTTGGTACGGCGAGCCTGCGCAACATGACCTTTAGCACAACGATCACGCCGCGCTGGATTGGCGAGAGTGATTCGTTGTTCTACAGCTGGCGCGATCACTCGGGTGATCATTGGTATCTCGTGAACGCGTTCACGAAAGCGAAGAAGCCGTTGTTCGATCATGTGAAGCTGGCGGCGCAATTGTCGGTGATGCGTCAGCGCGCTATCGAGGCGTACAACCTGAGCGAACAGTTCACGCTCATTAACATCACCAAAGATCACAAGAGTCTTCGCTTCGCAATCGACAGCACGCGGTACAACTGGAATCTCGCGACCGAAATGCTCAGCAGCATGGGCAAGTATCGTGGCGCGCAGGATTCGTTGATGATCAAGGATGAAGAAGTGGATGCAGCGTTAGGTGGCGGTGGTGGTGGTGGACGTGGAGGTGGTGTTGGCGGTGGACGCGGCGGTGCGGCCGGTGCTGGTGGTCGCGGCGCGGTCGATCCACTGATTGCGGCACGCAACTATTCGCCGGATAGCTCGGCATACGTGTTCGCACGCAATCACAACTTGTTTCTGGTTGAGAAGCCGAAAAACGACACGGTGCAAATCACCAAGGAAGGCTTCGACAAGTTCAGCTTTGCTGGCGGCGGTCGCGGCGGTCAGGGTGGTCAGCAGGATTCGACCGATCAGGTTCAACAAAACGATACGCAGGCGCTGGCTGCTGCGGCCGCGCGTCCATCACGTCCAAACATCACGTGGTCCGCTGACTCGCGCGCGTTTCACATCACGCGCACAGACAACCGCGGAGTGAAGGATTTGTACCTCGTGCGTTCGCTGACCGAACCGCGTCCGACGTTGATGCAGTATTCGTATCCAATGCCGGGTGAAGACAGCATTCCGAAACAGTATTTGTGGACGTACATCCGCGGCGATGCTGCAGCCAAGCAGGCACCTATTCAAAAGTGGATTGATCAACGCATTGTTGCGTCAGGCACTGTGGGCGTTGCTGTTGGTGGACGCGGAGGAGCGCCAGGCGGCGCGAATGCGCCAGGGCAAGGTTACTGGATGGGCAAGACTGGCACGACGATGCGTGTTGTCCGTCGCGATCGACTGCAGCGCAACATGGAATTCGTGGAGATCGACGCGAAGACTGGCGTGAGCAAAGTGCTGGTGAGCGACAGCAAGGGCGATTGGGGTTCACTTGAACCACAGGCGCCAGTGTACGTGAAAACTGGCGGTGACTTCATCTGGTTTTCCGAGCGTGATGGCTGGGGTCACTACTACCTGTACGATTACGACGGAAAACTCAAACGTCAGCTCACGTCGGGTGAATGGCGTTCCGACGCAATCGTTGCCGTCGACAGCACGAAGAACGTTGCGTGGATACGCGGCGAAGGCCGCGAGAAAGGCGAGAATCTGTACAATCAGCATTTGTACAAGGTCAACTTGCTGGACGGCGCAACCACGTTGCTTGATGCCGGCAACTTCAATCACAATTCCACCGTTTCAAAAAATCAAAAGTGGATTGTTGATCAGTACTCGCGCGTTGACACTGTGCCTCAGGTTTCGTTGCGCGATGGTTTGACAGGCAAAGTAATTATGCCGCTGGAGTCAGCTGACTTGAGCAAACTCAAGGAAGCGGGTTGGCGTTATG
>JBDTTO010000435.1:0-3968 GCA_039930585.1 Gemmatimonadaceae bacterium | reverse complement strand
TGATTGGTGCGCTGCTGACACGCATGTGAACTTCGCGCGCACCTGCAGCACGCACCAGTGAGACGAGTCCGCGTGTAGTCGTACCGCGCACGATGGAATCATCGACCATCACGACACTTTTACCTTCGAGCAGTTCGCGCACGGGGTTGTACTTGATCTTCACCTTTGCATCGCGACCGGCTTGCGTTGGCTGAATGAACGTGCGGCCAACGTAGTGGTTGCGTATGAGTGCGAGCTCGTACGGAATGCCAGAGTAGTCAGCGAATCCGAGTGCGGCCGAATTCGATGAGTCGGGCACAGCGAACACAACTTCGGCACCGGGCGCCGGTTGTTCCTTGGCCAACTGTCGACCAAGTGCGCGACGCGAACGATCAACTGAGCCGTTAAACACGCTGCTGTCCGGGCGCGCGAAGTACACGTGTTCAAAGACGCAGCGATTAAGCGGAGCTTGCGGCAACACGTTGATCGAACGAATACCATCTTTGTCGATGGCTACGATTTCGCCCGGCTTCACTTCGCGTTCGAACGTCGCACCAACAATGTCCAGCGCGCACGTTTCGGAAGCAAAAACCCATCCATCGCCCAGGCGCCCCAATACGAGCGGTCGCCAACCGTGTGGATCACGCGCGCCCAGCAACGTTTCATCGATGGTGACAACAATGCAGTATGCGCCTTCGACGCCGTGCAACGCGTTGCCCAACTTCACTTCGGGTGATACACCTGAGGCACGCGCGACGCGATGTACGATGGCTTCGGAATCCATCGTGGAAGCAAAAATGCTGCCGTGATCTTCGAGTTCGCGACGCAACTCGACGGCGTTTGTAAGATTGCCGTTATGCGCAAGCGCAATGTGCGACGTGCGAACACGCACGAGGATTGGCTGCGCGTTTTCAAGCGCTGATGCACCCGCAGTGCTGTACCGCGTGTGGCCCATCGCGATGTGGCCGCGTAACGTGGCCATATCTGCGTCTTCAAAACCGTCGCTGACCAGACCCATCGCGCGAGAGACGCGCGCGAATCCGGTGTCATCAACGGCTACGATGCCGGCTGATTCCTGTCCGCGATGTTGCAGCGAATACAAACCGAGCTGCGTGAGCGCGGCTGCGTCAGGATGGCCGTATACTCCAAAAATACCACACATGAACGTCTGCTCCCGGTCAGTCTGAAATGGGTGCGTGCGACGCGGCGATCGCGTGCTCCGCTGGAGTTTCCCCATCCATTGCTACTGGAATGGCATCGTGAAACGCGCGCGACAACCAGTCGAGAGGTGCGCGGAATGAATCGTGAGCAAGAGTAAACGACGCACCGTTGTCGGCTGCTGCCACAGCGCCAATTTCGTGTGCAGGAACACCAAAACGCTTCGCGATTGCAACGACGGCTGCGGGGGTGGACGTCGAAACAACTATGCGTCCGTGCGCTTCACCAAACAGCAACGCACGGGGTGAAAGTGCGGACCAGCCCGAAAGATCAACGTTGAATCCGAGTTGATTCTTTTTGCTCGCAATCGCACACTCGGCCAAGGCAACCGCGAGTCCGCCATCACTGCAGTCATGCGCGGACTTCACGTTGCCACTGGTGATCGCTTCGAGAACGGTATCAATCAGTGCGCGTTCTTTGGTGGCATCACACAAGGGCGGTGCGCCAATGGCTTTGCCGTGAATCGTCAGCAGATACTCGCTTGCACCTAATTCGTTGGTCGGATCACCCAGCAACACGATGGTATCGCCAACGTTCTGGAATGCGGACGGCGTGACGTGATCGAGCGACTCGACCAACCCCACCATGCCGATCGTGGGCGTTGGGTGAATGGCGCCGAGTGGATTTTCGTTGTAGAGCGAGACGTTACCGCCAGTGACGGGCGTTTCGAGAATCGTGCACGCTTCGCCAATACCGGCGACTGCTTCCTTCAGCTGGAAATACACTTCGGGCTTTTTAGGGTTGCCGAAGTTGAGATTGTTTGTAATGGCCTTGGGTCGCGCGCCGCTGCACGCAACGTTGCGCGCGGCTTCGCAAACCGCCGCACGACCGCCGTTACGTGGGTCGAGTGCGACGTGGCGGCCGTTGCCATCAATACACAGCGCAATCGCCCTGTCGGTGCCACGCAGGCGCACCACGGCGGCGTCGCTGCCAGGTCCGACTAACGTGCTGGTGCGCACGGTGGAATCGTACTGACGCCACACCCACGCTTTGCTGGCGATCGTTGGTGACGCAAGCAGTCGCTCCAACGTCCACGCGTGATCGCGTTCTTCGGCCAACGGCGCGATGTCGTGCGGATTTTGCGCGCGTGCCGCTGCGAGCGCGGTGCTTTCTTTTGCTTCGATCGTGTATTGCGGGCACTCCGTCACGAGGCGGGAGCCCGGAAACTCCGCTACAATCTTGTCGCCTTCGGTCACGCGATACACAGGATCGGCGATGACTTCGCCAATCACGGCGGCTTCGAGATCCCACTTCGCGAGAATCTTCGTGACTTCGTCTTCGTGTCCCTTGATGGCAACCACCAGCATGCGTTCCTGCGATTCGGACAGCAGGATTTCATACGGCGTCATGCCTTGTTCGCGAACCGGAACCTTGGTCACGTCGATCGTTACGCCGACGTCACCACGTTCCGCCATTTCGGCGGACGATGACGTGAGCCCGGCGGCGCCCATATCCTGAATTGCAACGATGTGCCCGCTGCGAATGAGTTCGAGCGACGCTTCGAGCAGCAACTTTTCGGTGAACGGATCGCCAACCTGCACCATGGGGCGCTTGGCTTCGCTTTCCGCTGTGAGATCTTCCGACGCGAACGACGCACCGTGAATTCCATCGCGGCCAGTGCGCGCACCAACGGCCATGATTGGATTGCCAACACCCGAAGCAACGGCACGAATGAGTTCTTCTTCCTTCATCACGCCAACACACATCGCGTTGACGAGTGGATTGCCTTCGTACGACGGATCGAACACCACTTCGCCGCCCACGGTTGGCACACCCATGCAATTGCCGTAATCACCGATGCCTTTCACGCAGCCAGCAAACAACCAGCGCACGCGTGCAGTTGTCAGTGGCCCAAACCGCAATGAATTCAGCAGCGCGATTGGACGCGCACCCATCGTGAACACGTCGCGCAAAATTCCGCCAACACCGGTGGCCGCGCCCTGGTACGGTTCAACGGCTGATGGATGATTGTGCGATTCAATCTTGAACGCGACCGCCATTCCATCACCCACTGAAATAACGCCGGCGTTTTCACCCGGACCTTGCAACACCCAGGGCGCTTTGGTTGGAAGACCCTTCAACAACGGGCGCGAATGTTTGTACGAGCAGTGTTCGCTCCAGAGCGCGCTCACGACACCAAGTTCGGTGAACGTTGGCTCGCGCTCCATCATCGCAACAAGCTTCTCGTACTCGAACGGTGTGATGCCGTGTTCGGCCACGAGCGCTGGCGTGATTTTCGGATCGCCGGCACGCGGCTTCACTTTGTGGCTGTTGATCGTCGCCATTACTTGACCCCCGCGAGAAACGACTCGAGGACTGACTGGAACATCGGCAGCCCGTCTGTCGAACCGAGGCGCGCATCAAGTGCGCGTTCCGGGTGCGGCATCATGCCCAGCACGTTGCCGGCAGCGTTGACGATGCCCGCGATGTTGCGTTCGGAGGCGTTGGGGTTTGATGCGTCCGTCATGCGTCCATCAGCCGTCACGTAGCGAAACACAACGTGGCCTTCACCTTCGAGACGCTCGAGCGTGTCTGCATCGGCGGTATAGCGACCATCACCGTGCGCGATCGGAATCTGCAGCACCTGACCAATGTGGTAGTTACACGTGAACTGTGTCGCGATACTTTCTACGCGAATGTTTACTGGTTCGGAAATGAATCGCAGGCTCGCATTGCGGAGCAGGGCCCCGGGCAACAAACCAGCTTCGCACGCAATCTGAAAACCGTTGCAGATGCCAAGCACAGCGCCGCCACGATTCGCGTGTGCCACA
>JBDTTO010000434.1:0-3980 GCA_039930585.1 Gemmatimonadaceae bacterium | reverse complement strand
GTATCCCTTGTTGTTTTTGAATGACTTTGGCGCGCCACCTTCCTTGAACGCTGCACCAATCACCACAACATCGCGACCAACAACCGGCGCGCCCTGAAAGCCAATTTCGCCAGTGATCAAATCCGGGAAAACCGTTTGATCGTTGTTGAGCTTGAGATCAACTTCGCCGTCAGTGCCAAACGTTGGAATGCGTGCACCTGTTTTTGCATCCAACGCAATCAGCTTGTAGCCAGGCGTGACGTACAAAATGCGCTCTGCCTTTCCATCGGTCCAATACGACAAACCACGTCCTGATAGCGGGCGCGCTGCTGCTTCGCCGCGTGCGCCTTCATCTTCGCGGTGTACCCACAACTTTTCGCCGGTCGCGGCATTCACTGCGATAACGGCGCGCGTTGATCCGCCCGTCGCGTACAACACACCACCAGCCATCAGTGGTGTGCCTTCAAGTTTGAACTCAGGGCGCGGACCCATCGAATCCGTCTTGAAACGCCACGCCACTTCCAGCTTGCTGAAGTTGTCCGCGTTGATTTGATCAAGCGGCGCGTAACGCGTGCCGCGGGTGTCGCCCGAGTAGCTGGGCCATTCACCACTCGCCGTTGTCATTGGCTTTGTCGGCGCACCGGTTGCTGCTTTTTTCGGTGCGCCGCCTGCTGACGTCGCGGGTTTTTGTGCTGCGAGATTCGTTGCGGAAATCGTTGTTGCAACTGCGACCGCAACTACGCACGATGCGAAAACATGACTTCTCTTGCTCAAAACGGAATCACCTTTTTAGGGAGCTTGGCTTTGCGTTCAGCCACCATCTTGTCGAATTCATCCTGCTCGAGATACGTCACGTCAATCCAGTTGTGCGCCATCTCATCAACGGTGCGATCACCCCAGCCAATCCACTGATTGGGATCGGGATTGAGCGGATTGTCTTTCGTGTTGTCATGCCACGCCGTGAATGCCAGCATGGTGCCTTTGGGCAACAGCGGTGCAACATCAGCCGCGTAGATGTAGTTGATGTGCCAGTTCCACTGAAAGTTGCTGACCTGACTGATCAGTTCTTTCTTGCCGTCCGGATAAATGGCTTCGAGTGACATCGCCTTGCCACGCATGTGCATGTGCGGCTGGAAATTCTCGATGCGCGCCGGCGCCGGCAACACGTAAAAATTCTGCGTGATGGTTTTTTCGTTGGGCGGAATATCAAGCTCGCTGCCGCGCGACACATCAAACATGCGCAACACCGTGCGATGCTTCGGCACATAACCCTTCGGATAAAAATACACGGCCATCTCCACCTGGCTGTCAGTGTATTCCGTGCCATTGGCGTGATAGTGAACTTCCCAGCGAATCTTTGAATCGGGCAACATCAACTTGCCGGCATCATCAGGATAAATCTGGCCCGTTTTTCCGACGGCCCATTCCATGAACAGACCTGCATTTGTCTGATGATCATGCGCCGACTCTGCCAGCCCAGTTACAACGCCACCTTCATCCTGGATCAGATACATCAGCGCATGATGCACAATCTTGCGGTCCTGATCGCGCGCGGGCTTCACTTCAATTGCGCGCACCCAACGCGGTTCTTTCAAACCCGTTTCGACGACCGGCTTGAACCATTTGTCCTGCGTGCGTGCACCCAGCGTGTACGGCTTGGACTTGATGATCAAATCCGGTTGCTGTCCCAACTTCTCGGCCAACTGCCACCGATTGGGATCGGGAAATTTCATCGCGGGGGGCATGTCTTTGGGATCGCCCTGCGGTGAACCCGCATTCACCCAATCAACAATCGTGGCGACTTGCGCATCACTCAGACTGCGATCGTTCTTGAACTGCTGAATGCCAACGGTGCGATCGATGTGCCACGGTGGCATCAATCGCTGCGACACTTTGGTTTTGATGCGCGACGAATATTTTTTCGCGTCTTCGTATGTCATCAGGTTGATCGGCGCGATTGATCCCGGCTGATGACACTGCTGACAATTCTGCTGAATGATTGGCGCGACGTCTTTCGTGTACGTCACCGCATGCGGCGCGCTGGTTATCCCGCTTGGTGCATTCGCCGCGGGAAATGTTGTCTGCGCAAACAATGTCGCGGCCGATGTCGCGAGCAACGCAGTCATTGCGACGGCGCGCGCTGTAGCGGAACGAAAATTTGATATCATGGGAGTGTGTGTCATGGTGTCACCGTCACTCGGACAAAGGCGTTACTCCAGCAGCACTGTGCATGGCCCGCGCTCGCCATCGCACCATCATTGGCTCGAACACGTAACAGGTACTCGCCAGCCTGGCTGAACGTCGCCGAAGTTTTGGCAATACCGCCGGTGGCAGTGAGTCGCACGGTGGGAGGCGCAAACTTTACCATGCCCGCGCCCTGGTGCTTGAAAAAGGTAATGTCCACCGGACTCGGCGCGCGGGCCGCCGGCTCAGCCTTGGCGTCGTCCTCCACAAACAGCGTCAAATCGAGCGGTTTTCCAACCGCGATGGTCATCATGCTCGACGTGATGCCAAGCGGACCCACTCCAAACGGACCGGTCGCGGCAAACCGCAACTTGGGCGGCGTATCGTCTGCCCCGGCCTCGCCCTGAATCGCGTCAATTTCCCAGTCAGGCTTGAGGCTGCCCGGGATCGCGTACGTCTTGCCGCGAAAATTGATCGTCCAGGTGACTTTTTTCTCGCCAAAGTCTGCCGGCACAACCACCGCAAACACGCCATAGTGCCGGCGCGGATCGAAGTGCGTGGGCTGCCCCTGATTTTGCGCACCCGGCGAGATGAAGTTGTTCTCCCCTGCCGGCAAATCCACCTGCTCGGCCGAATTGCGATTCATATAGCCAAACGAGATGCTGAACGTCCCGTCCGCGTTCTTGTACCAGCCCTCAAACGCGGGCGTTACGGTCTGTCCCGTGGGGCTGGGTGGCGACAGCGACTGCTGCGCTCGCGCCAGGGCGGGGAGGACAAATACAATACCGCACAGGAAGAACTGCCTGGCTGCGCGCCAACGGTGCATTCGCGATGTGGCTGGAGGTGGGATGAAACGGCAAATAAGGGTCGAACGGAGACATCCCGCAAGAAGGAATGCGTCCAGTGGTGAAACTCAGTATGAAGAAGCTCAAGCCGTAAGCGCACCCGAGCGCGCGCGCCAAGGAGTTCCTGGCCGAACGCTCGGCTCCGCAATCGCGTAGTGTGGCTATGAATCGAGCGATACGTCGCGGCTTGGATACCGCACTGCGTATCTCATTGCGGATGGCACTGCTGCCAGTCATGATCGCGTGCAACACGGCGAAGGCTCCGGTCGCGCCCGTTCCGGTTGTCGACAGTTTGCGCGGAACCTGGCGCATTGCGGCGTTCGAAATCGCGCCGGACGCAGATACGACCCAACATCCGCTGCCCTTCGGCGTCTCACCTGTCGGTTATCTCGTTTACGACGCGACAGGTCATGTGTTCTGGCAGGTCTACCGACGCTCGGCGATGGATTCGCTGATGATCGGCCGGCAGCGTCACTTGCCCGACAGCATGCTGATGCGCCTGTCCAGGGGATTCTCGGCGCAATTCGGCACGTATTCCGTCGATGCGCAAAAGCGCACAGTCACACATCACCACGAAGGAGAACTGCCTCCATGGGGCGAAAGTTTTGAAGTGGCGACACCTTTTCGCCTTGCGGGTGATTCGTTGTTTATTGGTGCAAGCGATTGGCGATTCGTGCGCGTGAAATGATGCAGCGAGTCGCAGCACTGGTGGTTGCAACCTTGATGTCGGCCAGCAGCGTGTGTGCGCAGTCCGTGCGGGATTCGTCCGCCACGCATGCGCGACTCGTGCTCAGCATCAGCGAATTTCAGGGCGCTTGGCAACGCGCATGGCGCGAAAGCGAAATGGAGCGACACGCCAGTGCGAACGGTGCTTCGCAACTCCGCATTCGCACGCCGCTGATTCATTGTCATCCGACTGAAGCCGATTCGCAAAGGATCTCGACGTACTGGCATTCGGGTGACGACGCCGTA
>JBDTTO010000433.1:0-3981 GCA_039930585.1 Gemmatimonadaceae bacterium | reverse complement strand
GTCGCCAAGTGTGAATGAGCGATTCAACGGCGCTTCGATGTGCACGATGCCGTCGGGCGTGTGCGTGTGCAGCCAATACAAACATTGATTGCTGCTTGGCCGGCCAACATCTGCGGGAATTGGGACAGCCTTGCCGTGATCGAGAATGACCAGATGTTGGTGGATGTGAATGCGTTGTCCTTCCTGCGCATCACACGAGATGCCCGAGATCATCTGACCGGCAGCGCCCATTCCCTGCGCCTGGGCGAGACCGGTCGTGCCAAACATTGCCGCCAGTACCAGGGTGGCAGCTTTGGGCATCGTCCATCGAAATCCTGAATTCACGGGCATCTCCTGAGAGTTGGAGCGGGTGTTTGGAAAATCACGTAGTCGCGGCGCGTGGTCAACCAACAAAAGAGATACCCGATACGTCACGCTGTTGTTCTGGCATTATTTGGCTGAACGACTGAACACAGCGCCGTGCGGGATTCCGGCAGCGTTGCCTCCGTGGGGCCACTGCTTGTTGTCCATGCGAAGCCCAGGTTCTTTGGCGCCCTCGTCGCGAAAGCGTGTGTCGATTGAGAGCGCGCCGGTTGACTGATTGAAGTTTCCGATCACGACGCGATTTTTCATATCGGCGTAACCCGTAACAACAATGCGTTGGTGATTGGGTTCGATCGACAGCCAATGCGGAACGTCGCCGGCATTGAGCGCCATGCGTGACACTTCGCGCGGTTTCGCAGGATTCGAAATGTCGAGACTTACGACGGCACTGTACGCTGGAACGGTCACGAGGTAGTAGTTGCCGGCAACCACTGGAATCGCGCAGTTCGTGCCCTTCTTCATGGGAAATGATGAAACCATTTGCGCCGATGGTTTCGCGCCGGCGATGTCTTTCAGCAAATACAAACCGCAGTTGAACGTCGAAACCAGCACCGTTTTTCCGTCATCGAGCAAACGCGGTTCGGCGGTAAGCGCGCCTTCGTCACCACGCGGTCCGTTCGGGAGATTGAAGGTGCTGAGCAATTTGAGATCGGACAATCGCCACACTTGCACCGCGTTGATATCGTCTTTGCCATCCATATCTGTCGTTGTGGTGACAATCCGGTCGAGCGATTGCACAATCACGGCCGAGTACGGACGAATGCGACGATCAACACCGGGCACATTATCCGAAACGCTGCGCACAAGCTTGCCACGATTCGTGATCTCCGCTAAACCACCTGGCGCCATTCCCTTTGCATCGTGTTGCATCTGAAATGTGGCCAACACGTTGCCATACGCCAATCGCAAATAGCTGTGCGGATGCATCATGCCTGCGACCTCACCAAATTCGCCGTCAAGTTTTGGTCGGGCCGGATCACGCATGTCGAAAATGAAACTCTTGCCCGAACCGAAACCGTTCACAAACAATCGACCATCCGCGGGCATCGAATGTTCGGAGTGATGTGGCACGTTGCGCAATCCGGGCACAGGCACACTACCAATGATCTTTCCGTAACGTCCCGCCGCGGGTCGCACGTCAACCACCGCGAGAAAATCCGGCTTTGTTGAATCGGCCGATGCCGTCCAGAGATACAGATAGTCGCTGGAACGTGATGCGGCAGTCGTTGGCACCGGCGGCATAACAGTTTGCGCGGCGCCTTGTGCGCGCACGGATGTCGTCGCGAAACAGGCAGCGAGCGTGATTAGCGTGAATTGACCGCGTAAAGAGATCATGGAAGTTCTATTGAAGGGGAAGGGTCTTCTTCACCATCCAGATGTTCGACTCCATCTGTTGTGCGCCGTAATAAAGCCGGCGGCCGTCGGGTGATGCGACGATGCTCTGCGTGAGATCAGGAGGATACCGTAGCGAATCCGCGACGACGCGCCGCTCCATCGATTCGATGTCCTGCATGACAAGCGCACCCCGCGTGGTGAAATAGACGACGTGACGCATGTCGGGCATCCACGCCGCTTCGCCACTGACAGATTCGTTCGTCAGCTTCCGCATTTGAGCCGCTGCGATGTTGTAGATCGCGAGACCCACGTTTTCGCCGCTTGGCATTCCGATTCCGCCAACCAGCCATCGACCATCCGGCGACAATGTCGTCAACTGCAGTATGCCACCATCAATCTCGATGCCTTTCAGTGCGGTAATGGTTGCGTCCTTGACTGGCCCTGGAAAATCGCCAATCGAGATACGCCCGTCAGGAAACGTTGCAATAATCAGACGTTTGCCATCCGGCGTAACGAGGGGCGCAAAAACTCCTTGCGAGAGAGCGCTGAGTTTCGTGCGAGCGCCTCCGTCCAGTTGAATGCCGAACGCTTCGTACCGACCAGTCTGATTTGAATAGAACGTGATAGTCTTTCCGTCCGGTGCAAACCGCGGAGCCAGATCGCGCGCGTCGTCGTCGGTAAGTCGCGTCAAGCCCTGACCGTCGGTCCGCATTGCCCAAATGTCCTGATGAGCACCAAGTACGTTTGCCAATGCCAGCCACTGGCCATCGGACGAAATGGATGACGGCGACAACAGCCCTGTGCGCTGTTGCAGCAATTGCGGCGCACCGACACGCGCGGTGCTCTGGTCGAACGACATCACCGCTGGGTTGACCGATTTCATAACCGATCGAAAGATCAACGTTTGACCGTCGGACGACGGCGCTGCCAGATCCATGTCGATGTCGGTGCCCGCGACCACGGCTTCGGGCACACCAGTGGCTTTTCCTGATGTTTGATCGACCGCGATACGCCAGATACCCATTGTGCCGCCGCGGTCACTTGCGAAGTACAACGATTTTCCGTCGGGCGCCCATGCCGGTGCCCAATCGGCGGGCTTGTCGTGCGTGATCTGCACCGGCGTACCCCCCTTCGCCGAGATCGCGAAGAGGTCACGCACACCTTCGACTGCAGTCCAGTAGGCGATCAGGTTGCCCGATGGCGACCACACCGGTTGATATCCACCGTCACCACCGACGTTGATATCGTGGCGATTGGCTCCCGAAACGTCTACAACTGTGATGATGCCATTTCCAGTGGTGTAAAACGGCGACGCAATTTCGATAGACGAAAACACAAGGTGTTGACCGTCCGGCGACCACGACGGATGTGTGCCACCAGTCGTCACACGCCGTGCCGATTCGCCCGTTGCGCCCACCACAAAAATACCATCACCACGCACCGCGTAAGCAATCTGTTTGCCATCCGGTGAATACGTAGGCCACAGTTCGTCTTTGAGGGAATCGCCCGCAATGAGGGTTGGATTTCGACCACCGACACGTTGCATATAAATATCCATCGTGCCACGCATGTTGCTTGCGTAGGCAAACGACTGTCCGTCGGGTGACAGACTTGGACTTGTTTCAACACCGGATGCGTCCGTCAATTGCGTAAATGCTGACCACGACGCGACGGGTGTGCGCACGCGCGCGCCAAGCCATGCAGCGGTCGCGGTCAACGCAATCACACCAATCGCCGCTCCAATCAGGAAACCGCGCGACAACGTCGTACGGGCCGGCGCAGTCGCGCGTGTTGCCGAGTGAGACGTGCTCGAAAGGTTCACATCCGTGCGGATAAGCGCTTCGGCAAACTTCTCGGTCGTCGGCCAACGATCGGCCGGCAATTTTGCCAGTGCCTTGAGCACCGCGAATTCCACACCGGGCGATACGGTATCACGCACGGCCCGCGGCGCAGTTGGCTTTTCCGTCAACACCTTCGCGACAATCGCTTGCACGGTGCTGCCAGTGAATGGTGGATCACCCGTCAGCATTTCGTACGTCACAGCGCCCAGCGCGTAGATATCCGAGCGCGCATCAATCGTGCGTTCGCCCATCGCCTGTTCGGGACTCATGTACTGCGGCGTGCCCAACGACAAACCGGTTTGCGTCATGCGCTGGCCGCCGGCACTTTGCACCGCGAGTGCAATGCCAAAATCCGCAACTAACGCGTGACCACCCTGCAGCAGAATGTTTTCCGGTTTGATATCACGATGAATAACGCCGAGTGAATGGGCATACCCGAGTG
>JBDTTO010000432.1:0-3987 GCA_039930585.1 Gemmatimonadaceae bacterium | reverse complement strand
CAATTCGCCGATCAGCGCGGAGTGCCAGCTTGTTCCGCACGCCGTGATAACAATGTTGTCGATCTTGAGCAGGTCTTCGCGCGAGATGTTCAACCCGCCCAGCTTCGAAAAGCCTTCTTCGAGAATGAGACGGCCACGCATGGTGTTTTCCACCGTCGTTGGCTGCTCGAAGATTTCCTTGAGCATGAAGTGCGCGTAACCGCCGCGCTCAATCTGCGTGAGATCCCAGTCAATGCGGCTTACTGGCTTGTCGAGCGCAATGGCGTCGAGGTCAAGCACTTTATAGCCATCGCGCGTGATGACTGCAACATCACCGTCATCCAGATAGACAACCTGTCGCGTGTGCGAAAGAATGGCCGAGGCGTCGCTGGCGATGTAGTACTCGTTGTCTCCCAAACCAATCAACAGCGGGCTGCCTTTACGCGCGGCCACAATCTTGTTTTTCTCTCGGCTTGAAATCACCGCGATGCCGTACGTGCCATCAACCTGGCGCAGTGCTTCGATCACGGCTGCTTCGAGATTGCCAGCGTACGCCGCTTCGATCAGATGCGCGAGCACTTCAGTGTCGGTGTCCGAGCGAAACACATAACCGCGTGCTTCGAGCGACGCCTTGAGCACTGTTGCATTCTCGATGATGCCGTTGTGCACGACCGCAATCGTGCCGTCATTGCTCATGTGCGGATGCGCGTTCGTTTCCGTTGGCGGTCCGTGCGTGGCCCAGCGCGTGTGTGCGATGCCGAGCGTGCCGCTTGACGGGTTGGCCGCGACTACGGCTTCGAGTCGTGAAATCTTTCCGGCCGCCTTTCGCGTCTCAACGCCTTTGCCATTCATGATGGCAACACCCGCTGAGTCGTAGCCGCGGTATTCGAGGCGTTTGAGCCCGTCTACCAGGATTGGAGTAGCGATCTTGTCACCAACGTATCCGACGATGCCGCACATGAATTCTTGGGGTTAAGCGATGAATGCCGTAAATGTCTTGCGTACTCGTGCTTCGTGTTGCGAACTGTCTGCTTCAGACCGCGAGTTCTTCCAGCGGTTTCCGCGCGCTTGCAACAAGCGCACGTGCCTCAGCTTCAGTTGGGGCTTCGGCAATTGCGCGAATGATCGGTTCAGTACCGGAAGGGCGAAGGTGCACCCAACGGTCTTTCCAATCCAACCGCAATCCGTCCTGCGTATCAGCGACAGCGTCCGGAAAGGTCGCTCGAAGCTTCGCATACACCGCAGCCATTGATACGTTTGCCACGTCCAGCTTGTCCTTCACGATCACGTACTGCGGGTTTTCCGCAACGAGCGCCGACAGCGGCCGATTCTCCTCGTGGAGCAGCTGCAGCACCAGTGCGATCGCCAACGGCGCATCGCGACCGAGATGCAACTCCGGCAAAATCACGCCGCCGTTGCCTTCGCCACCAATCGTTGCACCAGCTTCACGCATGGTAATGGCGACGTTCACTTCACCAACTTTTGCAAACTTGAATGGGACACCAGCGCGTGCGGCGACGTCCGAGACAACCTTGCTCGTACTGAGATTCGTGACGACAGTACCCGGGCGATGTTTGAGAACCGTGCGCGCGGCCAGGGCCAGCGTGTAATCCTCACCCAACGCCTTTCCGGTATCTCCTACCAGTGCAAGACGATCCACATCCGGATCCGTGGCAAAACCCACCACCGAGCGCGAATTCCGCACCAGTTCTTCGAGTTCGCCAAGATTTTCTGCAACTGGTTCGGGAGGACGATGAAAGAGGCCGTCCGTTTCCATGTTGATGGCAACCGTGTGGCACCCCAGCGCGGCCAGGAGCTGCGGCATGATGACCGCGCCTGCGCCGTGGCAGCAATCCAGAGCGACACGGAACTCGCGCGACCGAATGCCTTCCACGTCCAGAAACGGAAGCGCCAGAATCTGTTCGATGTGTCGCGCAACGGCGTCGGGATCGGAGGCGATGCGTCCGAGTTTATCCCAGGTTGCCCGCTTGATCGGCTGATCGAGCAGCGTGCGCATCGCCGTGCCTTCCTCTGACGACAGAAAGAGCCCCGACGGTCCAATAAACTTGAGGGCGTTCCACTCGATCGGATTGTGGCTCGCCGTGATCGCCAACCCACCGGCGGCGTGGTGAAATTCCACGGCCATCTGCACGGTTGGCGTTGGCACCATGCCAATGTCAATTACATCGCATCCGACCGACTGCAGCGCTGCGTGAACCGCGCGCGTGAACATCATTCCGGATACACGACTGTCACGCCCAACGACGATTGCTCGCGATTGGCCGTTCTGTGAAGCCCACGATCCAAATGCCGCCGCAAATGTGCTGACGACTTCGGGAGTTAACGCTTCCCCGACTCGTCCGCGCACCCCTGAAACACCAACCATCAAACCATCAAAATTCATGCGTCTCCCTCGGGAAGTGCATAACCTATCAGACGGCACACGTCACACAAAATAGACGCTACCTCGCTGCGGCGCGGCCTTTCAAAAAGGACGCTCGAAGCCGGCGCCTCGTTACGTTCCCGGCATTATCGGTACCGTAATGAGCGTCACAACCCCGTCGAATCCGACATGTCCGATCCGCTTTCCCTCCTCTCATTTGCCATCGCCGCCGGTGGCGGCATTCTCGACAACATCGAAGCGCAGCAGTGGGTGGCCGCCGGGCACACACTGCTCACGCGCAGCGCGCCCCTCGTCAAAACCCTCGGCATTGACCGAAGCGCGATTCTGCTGCCACCCGGTGGACCCTTCCTGTCGGCGATTTCCTCCTCCGATGGGCGCGGTGTCGTTCTAATTAACCCGCTGGCCTCTCGACCGGAGATAGTGCGGCAACTCCGTGACGCCGGTGTGACAGTGGTGTTTACGAACGTTGCATTGAGCGCATTGTTGCCGGAAGGATTTCCGCGTGTGCTGATGGACGAGGCACCGCTCCGAGCCCGCGTGATCATTGGCGATCGCGATCAGTGCGTTGACCTGGGCAGCCATTTCGGACTCGACATGGCGGGCAGCATCGATGCCGTAGGTCGAGACGAGGAGGCCGTCATCGTGTACACATCGGCAATGGCTGGCACCCCGCTTGGTGCCATTCTATCGCACGGAAACATTCTGTTTAACGCGCGAGCATCGGCCGAAGCATTGGGCGACGAATCACGCGATCATTGTCTGGCGGCGCTGCCCTTCGCGCATCTGTTTGGATTAGTGGTCTGCGCCGGTTCGCCGCTGTTGGCAGGTGGCCGCGTTACCACAATGGATCGGTTTCATCCGGGACGTGCGCTCGAAATCATTGAGCGTCAATCGGTCACGCGGTTCATGGGTGTACCATCCATGTACGCGTCGCTGTTGAACACAATTTCGCGTCGCGGCAGTAATCAATTTCGTTCGCACCGATTGCGTTTGTGCCTCGTGGGAGGCGCGCCGGTTTCTGAATCGTTGCAGGACGCGTGGTTTGATGCGACCGGTGTTGAGCTGCGACAAGGGTATGGATTGACCGAAGCTGCGCCAGCGGGATCGCTTAGTCGAGCCGATCAAACAAATGAGCGCGGCACCATGGGCACGGCAATTCGCGCAACCGAAATCACCATTCGTGATGTAACGTCAAATGCCGAACTGCCCGACGAACGCGAAGGTGAAATCTGTGTGCGCGGCCCGCATGTATTTCGTGGGTACGTGAGTGGCGGCGAACAAGGCTTGCAAGTGCGCGACGGATGGTTACGCACGGGTGATCTCGGCGTGCGTCATTCCAACGGTACGGTGGCGTTTCGCGGATTGATCAAACCGATGTTTACGCGCAATGGATTCAACATCTACCCGCGCGAAATCGAAACGGCAATCGCGCGTATGCCGGGCGTCGAATCAGTTCGCGCGTGGGGAATTCCGGAGGCAAACAAAGAGAACGACATCGCCGTGCGCGTCCAGGGCCATGTGAACGAATCAGACATCAAGCGTTGGGCGCAACAGGAACTTGCCGCGTACAAAGTGCCATCGCACATCGAAATTGGCGATGTGCA
>JBDTTO010000431.1:0-3995 GCA_039930585.1 Gemmatimonadaceae bacterium | reverse complement strand
GTTGGCTGCGCGCCGATACGATTGTGGTGCGCGATGGTTTGCGCATTGGTATCATCGGGGCCGCGTCGCAGTTCACCCCGGCCAGTTCGCGTCAACGAAATCTGAGAGGACTTCGATTTCTTGACCCGGCGCCCATTGTCAGTGCGCGAATCAAAGAAATGCGCGCGCAGAACGTTGATGCCGTCATTGTCACCATTCACGACGGCGCGCGCTGCACGAGTGGAGTGAGTGAAGGATGCGATGGATCGGGCATCAACTTCGTGAAGGCACTCACCGAAAAGCCGGATGCTGTCGTGCTCGCACACGCACATACAAACATCCTGCTCACGATCAACGGTATTCCGTCGGTGCAGGTAACGTCAAACGCACGCGCGATTGGCGTCATTGACATTGCGCTCAAGTCCGGCGTTCCGGCGACTCCTACATTCCGGACGGTGTCGGCTGATTCGCTGAAGAATATCGATACAGTGTTGGACACGATCGTCAAGAACGCCGTCAATCGCGTTCGCACGCGCCTCACTGCTCCGGTCGCCACGATCAAGGAAACGCTCACTCGGCCCGGTGAGCAGTATCCATTGGGAAATCTCGTTTCAGACGCGACACGCGTGATCGGAAACGCGGATTTCGGCGCGGCCAATAACGGTGGCATTCGCTCAGATGTACTCGCCGGTCCACTCAACTTTGGTGCGGTTCACGAGATCGCACCGTTTGGAAATGTGATTGCGAAGTTGAGCATCCGTGGCAAGGATCTGGGTCCGTTGCTCGAAAGCTTTGTGCGCGGCAAGGCGCCGAACAGTCACGTGAGCGGTATGGAAATCGTGTACGATCCAACGAAACAAGCCGGTCAGCGCATTGTCTCCATTACGTTGCCCGATGGCAAACAGATTGATCCCAACAAGGTTTATACACTTGCACTCAACGACTTCATGATTGACGATCCGGGCTTCATGAAACCGCAGTTCGTAATCAGCACAGAAGTATTGCCCATCGAAGTTTCTGCAGCGATCGCGGAATATCTCAAGCGCTTACCGCAACCGGTCGTCGCACCAAAAGAAGTTCGCATTCGTATGATTGGAGAAGCCCGATGAGTTACGATCGCGCCAACCTGACGCAGGTTCCCGAAGATGCAGTGTTACCTCCCGAGATTCGCGTTTACGTAAACGAACGCGGAATTTCTCTGCCACGCGGATCGACGGTGTTGGACGCAGTAAGTGCCTTCGCTGTAGACGATGGTTCCGCGCTGTCCGAAGGACGAGCGAAGGTGACTGACAGTCGCGGGCTGCCGTTGGCCGCGTCTGACGTGATTAACGGCGGCACCATCATGCGTGTGCTGGCCGTGCGCGACAAACCGACGGAAGAGAATTAGATGAGTCCAGTTTCTGCACCACTGCGCAAAGTTTTGAAAGCGTTACCCAAGGCCGAACTTCATTGCCACCTGGATGGATCGCTACGAGCCTGGACGCTGCTGGAGCTGAGCACCGCTAAACGCATCATTCTACCCGAAGCGACGCCCGCAACGCTGGCCGACTGGATGCGCGTTGATGACGCACGCAATCTCGAAGACTATCTCGCACGCTTCAGCGTGACGCTGGATGTGATGCAGGATGCGGCCTCACTCGAACGCATTGCGTACGAGCTGGTGGTTGATGCAGCCGCTGATGGCGTGACATACATCGAAGCGCGGTTTTGTCCGGCGCTCAACACGCGTGAATCACTGACCGCTGAAGATGCGGTGCGCGCGACTCTCAAAGGATTGTCGAAAGGCGAACGCGAAACCGGCACGGTGGCACGCGCAATTATTTGCGCACTGCGCACGTTTCCCGCGCCACACTCGCAGGAGATGGCGGAACTCGCAGTTGCATTCAAGGATCGCGGCGTTGTTGCGTTTGATCTTGCCGGCGGTGAAGCGGGCAATCCTGCTGAACTTCATCGCGATGCGTTCGCGTACGCGCGTTCGCACGATCTGGCCGTAACCGTTCACGCGGGTGAAGGCGCAGGTCCGGATTCAATTCGCGGTGCAGTGCACGTCTGCGGAGCAAATCGCATTGGTCACGGAACGCGATTGTACGAAGACGCGTCGCTGCTGGGTTACGTGCGCGATCGTCGCATTCCGCTTGAGGTGTGTCCAACCAGCAATGTGCAGACGCGCGTGTCACCAACGTTTGCGGATCATCCGCTGGCGCAGTATGTCGCACAGGGATTGATCGTCACGCTGAACACCGACAACCGATTGATGAGTGGCGTGACGCTCACCGACGAATACGTGCGCTGCGCCGAACATCTGGGTTTTGATTTGACGACACTCGGCGCATTGGCGCTCGCAAGTTTTGACGCGGCATTCATTGCATACCCAGATCGGCAGCGTATTCGCGCGCGCGCGGCCGAACAGATTGAATCGGTCGTGAACGAAGCGATTGAAGCGGGAATCAGCAGTTGATCACATCGCACCAGCCCTTGATCATCCGGTCTATCTCATGAGCACGACCTTCGAGACTTCATCGTTCGAGGCACAGCGCGCCCAACCGGGAACTTCCGAAGCGCAGCGTGCCGCCGTCGTAATTCGCCAACGCGTGTTGAATCAAACCGGACGCGAATTGGAGCCGCCGGTCTGTGCGATTGTGTTGGGTTCAGGGCTGGGCGGATTGGCCAATCGCATTGAAAACGCCACGCGCGTTGCGTTTGCCGACATTCCTGGATTTCCCGCCGCCACGGTCGCCGGACACGCCGGCCAACTGATACTCGGCACACTTGGCGGACGTCCTGTTGCTGCGCTGGCTGGCCGATTGCACCTGTACGAAGGGCATGCGCCAACGCTGGCGGGCTTTCCGGTTCGCGTCCTGCACGCGCTGGGTGCGCCGGTATATCTGGCATCAAACGCGGCCGGTGGAATTCGCCGCACGTTTCGCCCCGGTGACCTGATGGTGATCGCTGATCACCTCAATCTCATGTTCAGGAACCCGCTCATAGGACAGGTTGAGCCAGGCGACGAGCGGTTCCCGGACATGTCAGCACCGTACGATCCGGCATTAATGGAACTGATTCATCGCGCCGGGCGTAGCCTTGGTGTCCCGTTACAAGATGGTGTCTACTGCGGGTTGCTGGGGCCGACGTACGAAACGCCGGCCGAAGTGCGGATGCTCGAGAAACTCGGCGCCGATGCAGTTGGCATGTCGACGGTACCAGAGGTGATCGTGGCGCGCGCGTTGGGTATGCGCGTTGCGGCAATCTCACTGATCACGAACCCTGCTGCGGGAATGGCATTGGCGCCGCTCAATCACGCCGAGGTGCTTGAAGTAGGGCAGCAGGCCGCGGGAGCTTTTGAGTCGCTGGTCACCGAGTTTGTGCGCTTGCTCTAGGCATTAACTTCAGGAAGTACCAACAACATACAGAATTCGATCAAGCGAATTCTTATCAACAAGGAGTTCAAGATGTCACGCAATGCAACACGTTTTGCTGCAATCGGATTGTTGCTCGTAGGCGGCGGTCTGCTCTTTCGCGCAAATCGTGCCCAGGCGGCCGCTGATACTGCATCGCTCGTAACGAAAGTTGTCGCGGCTGCAGGGCCCGAAGTCGTACTTCCATCAAAAGCCGAAGCGCTTCCTGCGCAGGAGACTGTCGTGTTTGCCGGCGGTTGCTTCTGGGGAGTGCAAGCCGTCTTTCAGCACACAAAAGGCGTGATCACTGCGCGCTCAGGTTATGCCGGCGGCGATCGCAGCACTGCGGAGTATGAAGTTGTAAGCTCAGGCAAGACCGGCCACGCTGAGTCAGTGCGCGTGACGTACGACCCAAGCGTCGTATCGTATCAAACGCTGCTCAACATTTTCTTCACCGTTGCGCACGATCCCACGCAGGTGAACATGCAGGGACCCGATCACGGCACGCAGTATCGTTCGGCGATTTTTACGGCAAACGCCGAGCAGCTCAAGGCGACGCAGGAGTACATCGCGAACATGAGCAAGGCGAAAGTCTTCAAGAAGCCGATCGCAACAGAAGTT
>JBDTTO010000430.1:0-4005 GCA_039930585.1 Gemmatimonadaceae bacterium | reverse complement strand
AGAAACGCACATATTTGTTTGGCTTTGTATCGCGGAGCTGGACGTCCGCATTGAAATCAATGTCGTCGCCGCTCCGCATCTGCCCCGCATCATTGATTTCGAATTCCGGCGAACGCATCGACAGCTGGATTCCGCCAAGTGAATGGCGGCCGGCGTTCTTGTCGAGCCGAAGTGACGCCGTGCCGCCCGTGAGCGACGTCCGCGTTGGATCGAGCTTGATGTGAGTTTGATCGGGCCGCTGAAAGAAGTGCGCGCTGTTGCGCTGCAAACGTTCAATCGCCGCCTTGTCTCCCTCCACGTAACTGCCGCCAACCCAGCCCGTGACTTCGTACATCCCTTGCTTGTAACGCAATTTCCAATCAGCACCGCCGGCCACCGCGCGATTGGACAACAGTGTGTTGAGATTGCCGCGCGTATCCAGCGAGCGTTCGACACTGGTCAGTGAAACACCAACGTTCGATTGCTGCTTTCCAAATTCCTGCTGCAAACGGAACACGCCAAATGTGCTTGGTGGCTCGACTGCAGTCTTTGTCGTGGCATCAGTCGTGATGTTATACGAGCGCGCAAACTCACGTGGTGTTGCGGCGGCCAGCACACCAACCGACAATCCGCGCTTGAGTCGACCAGTCACCTTTGCCGCCGACATAATGGTGGTACTGGTTGGCGAATCAACAAAATCACCATTCACCGATCCGCGCGGCGCAGCACCAATGCGACGACTGTAAAACCATGTCGGACGACCGATAAAACTCTGTCCGCGCCCCGTAAGCAATTCGTTGCCTTCAATAAAAAACGGGCGACGTTCTTCGAACACTTGTTCAAATGCCGTCAGATTTACAACTGCTGGATCGGCTTCAACCTGGCCGAAATCCGGATTCACGGTTGCATCCAGCGTGAGATTCGGACCAAGTCCAACTTTGAGATCACCACCAACACGCGCGGAATATCGATTGAGGAATGGATTTTCCTTTTTGTCGATTGCGCGATACGTGAGATCGGACGCGACGTACGGCAATATCTCGATGTGACGCGCCGGAGGAATTCCCTGAATTCCATCCAGATGTCCGAAGCGCGAAGAAAACCCCGCAGCTGCAATTGGAATCAGCGTCCACTGCACACGTTCGGCGATGTCAGCCACGTTTCGCGTGAGCTGTAATCCCCACGTTTGATCGGCGCCCGAATTGAAACGCAACTGCGAGAATGGAATTCGCATCTCTGCGGTCCAACCTTCCGCATCAACCTGCGTGCGCGCGCTCCAGATTGGATCAAACTGTGTTTCGCGCCCGCTGTCTTCGCTGTCCTGCGAATGGTACGCGTCGCCACGCACGCCGCCCGATGACACGGTGAAGCTGTACGCCGTTCGCCTGTCCAAATACGTATCCAACGACACCGTAAACGTCTCGGCATCACTTTCGCCGTCGCGCCGCGTGATGGAAGTGCGAATTGCGTGCGGGTCATTACGGCGAAGTCGCGCGCCGACGTACAATGCATGATCGTCGTACAGCAGTTTGACTTCGGTGTTAACCGACGGCTTCGCGCCCTCGACCGGAATTTTCTGCACGAAATCCGTAATCGACTGCGCCTGAGACCACACGGCGTCATCGAGTGTTCCATCAACGCGTGGAGTTGCACCGGTGATGCGCAATGCCTGCGCATGTTTCAATGCGTTTGCAATTGCCGCCGCTGTGTTGGTTGGCGCGTTTTGGGCGTATACGACCGTGCGTAGTGGGATGGCAAACGTTGATGCAATCAGAAGCCCTGCAACAATGGCGCGAGTGATCACGTCGTTTTATCCCAGGTAAACAGAATGTAGTCCGTGGAGATTGCATCGCCGCCGGACGCACGCACCAGCAGTGCCACCTGTCCGCGATGGTATACGCCGTGTTGTGCAACGTGAAGCAGAATGTCTTCAAGCGAGGTGGTGTGCTCGACGCCTTTGCTGTTGCGATACGTAATCATTCGGGCACCTCCACCACTCGCTGCTTCCTGCACAAGCGCTTTATACCCCTCGTGATTTTCGCGCGCGACCGCAGCGCATCGGTCGACATTCATTTTCGGCCAGATCGCGTGCGCTGGAGTTGTGCCGAGGACTCGGGACAGCCACACATGTTCGGCGCCGAGCATATGCGAAAACAAATCGAGTGCCTGCGTGGGCGGGTTGGCCATGTCACGCAACGATTTCAGCGTGCGATCATCAGCCCACGCCATGTGTCCGTACATACGGGGAAGCAGGGACATACGATGTTGGGAAAGGCGTAAGTGGAGTGCTGTTCAGTACTGACGGCCGAACGGTTAATGCTTGCCCAAACGCAGCGTTGCGGTGGCCAGCAGAATTTCTTTCATGAACATCACGAGCACTGGTGGCCGTGTGGTGTGCGAGTTGACGGGCACGAACGTGTCTTGCGGCATACCTTCGATCTAGCATCCGGCGGCGATTTAGGCAAATTGATTCAATGAAAATTCCGTCCCTTCGCGTACTCCTCGCCGCTCTCCGCCTGCAACGCGCGAAACTTGTGCGCACGTAAATTGACGACGCCTTGCACGACCTGCAGTACGCCCCGAATCAGCAGCAAAGGCGATGTTGAAATCAGCAGTGCATCAGGTTCGAAACGTTTGGGCTCGACAATCACGTTGAGCATTCCGGTTTCGTCTTCCAGCGTGAGAAAAACAAATCCCTTGGCCGTGCCTGGACGCTGACGACAGATCACTAGCCCGGCGCACGCGACACGTTCTCCATTGCGTCCCGTTTCGCGCAGGTTGATGGTCGTGCGTACGCCGTTGGGTTTGAGTATTTCGCGCAGGTGTTTCATGGGATGCGCAATAAGCGACAATCCCGTCACACGAAAATCGGTTTCGGTAAGCTCCACCGGTTTGAGTGGAATGAGGCCGGTGGGCACCGGTGTTTCGGTCATCGGTGCGAGTGGCAACTCACCGCGTGATGCGGCCAGCAATTCCCACAAGGCCACGCGACGACGCCGGTCGGCCGGTTCGTGCGGAAACATGCTGTCAAACGCGCCGGATTCGGCCAGTGCGCGCAACGAACGTTTATCCAGCGGCACGCGCTGCACAAAATCACTGATGGATGTGAACGCACGTTCTTTCAACGCACTTTCCAGTGCAACGCGCGCTTTGGAACCCAACCCACGTACCAGGCGCACCCCCAGGCGTACCGCTGGTTGTGGCGTGCCTTTTTCGCATGATGCGTAACCGGGGTTTGGCAGAATCGGTTCACCATCTTCCATGATGGGATCGGCGTTGCTCCAATTCATTTTTCCGTCGTGTGGAACGAGCGTGCGTCCATCGGGCATTTCGATGCTGTGATCCCAACTTGATTTGGTGAAATCAATAGGACGCACTTCGACGTTGTGGCGAATGGCATCTTCAACCAAACTGCTGGGCGAATAAAATCCCATGGGTTGTGCGTTGAGAATTGCGGCCGTGAATTCCGGCGCATAATAGAATCGCAAATACGCCGACGCGTACACAATCAGTGCGAAACTTGCGGAATGGCTTTCAGGAAAACCGTAATCGGCAAACGCGTTGATCTGATGATAAATCTGTTTCGCTACATCCAGTGGAATACCGTTTTTCTCCATGCCATCCAGCAACTTCTGCACGATTTCATTCATGCTTTCGTGGCTTCGTTTGCGCGCCATGGCCCGACGTAGTTGATCGGCCTGCAGCTTGGTGAATCCGGCCGCGGCAACGGCCACCTGCATGCCTTGCTCCTGAAACAGTGGCACGCCCAACGTGCGCCGCAAAATTGGTTCGAGTGACGGAATGAAATACGTGATTTCTTCTTCGCCCGCGCGACGCCGGAGATACGGATGTACCATATCGCCCTGAATGGGTCCTGGACGAATCAACGCGACTTCAACCACGAGATCGTAAAATTTGCGTGGCTTGAGGCGTGGCAGTGTGCTCATCTGCGCGCGGCTTTCAATCTGAAACACGCCAACCGTATCGGCCGCACACATCGTGTCGTACACCGCCTGATCGGTCATT
>JBDTTO010000429.1:0-4006 GCA_039930585.1 Gemmatimonadaceae bacterium | reverse complement strand
CCAGCAATTGGCAGTGCGGAATAAAACGCGTCAAACGACGGCGACTTGCGCATGGTATCGAGAATTTTTACCAACGTTCGCGGCGCCACGTAATCATGGCGAGACAATCCGCTGCCATCGCGCACGGCGATCGCCTCCGGCGGAATTCCCCACTCAACCAACTGGCGCTGCACAACGGCGCGTGCACTGTCCGCTCGACCAAATCCCGTTCGCTCAAGACCAATAGTCTTGAACAAAATTTCAGCCATCTGATTTTGCGACGGTTTTTCCAGGCGTTTGAGCACATCGCGTAACGGCGGCGACATCAACACCACGAGCGTATCCGGATGACGAATCGCGACGGGTTGCATTGAAACCATCACCCCCTGCGCACCAGCCGGCAGTCGCTTTGCAGGCGCCGGCTTCGCAGGTTTGCGACTGAATTTCGGCGCGTTAATCCGAATGCCTTTGCTCACCAGGTATTCGGAGATCGCAGCAATGGCCGCATCATTCGGATGACGGTATGCCACCTCGATGCTCGCGCTGTCACCCATCGGCATCGAGCCCGATATGATGACCGCGGATGCCGTTGAATCCCAGTTCGCTTCAATCGAACGATTCTCACCAACCGAATCCGCTCGCTCGCGTGCAATCGCACGCACAATCAACTGCGGATACGCCAATAACGGCTTTGACGTCACCGTCACAGGTTTCGCGAGCTTGGTGCCGGCCTTCACTTTGATCGTGAAAAAACCTTCGTTGTAAAACAGTTCATCGACTGGCGCACTGTAACCGAAATCAAAATCATCAAACGCCCAGCCAAATCCGTACGGTTCATCGCTGAATGCGTTTCCTTCAGCAACGATATTGCCAACAATGCGCGTAATCCCGCGAGCACTCAGCGCATCGGCAATCGGCGCGAACGATGTCTGTGCATCACCAGCGTGCATGAAGTCGCTCCACGTCGGATCACCACGTCCGTGCACAACTACGCTGCCCGTGAACGTGCTCCCTTTCTTGTCGCCACGAAGTTCCACAACGGTGCGCCACTGAAAGTCAGGACCAAGCTGCGTCAGACCAACTGAACCCGTTACGATTTTCTGATTGGACGCCGGCATGAACAGCTTGTCGGCGTTGTGCGCGTACAACGTATCTCCGCGCTCGGGATCCACAATCAGTACGCCCCAGTGCGCGTTCCTGAACTGCGCGTCGTTTACCATGGAATCAACGCTGGTGCGAAACAGCTCACGCGCTGTCGGTGCGCGATTTGTGCTATTCGCCGGAGCCAACTCCGGTGCCGGCAACTTCTGCGGCTCAAGTCGCGCAGTCTCGGGCGGGCGCGGAGTTGGTCTCGCCGAATTCGCTGTCGCGCCGGTTGTTGATGCTGGAACCTGCGCGCTATGGCACGCGGCAATAACGAGAGGCAGCGCAAGTGCACTCACAGCTGCGGCGCGCTGCGAGAGCGCGCAAATCCAACGTGGCCGAATTGTCATGGAGTTGCGTTGCGTGGCACAGGTGTATCCGAAATTTCCGACAGGATATTTCCGGCAAGCTGTTCCCTGAAGTGCGGTAACAGATTCAGAGGTCGGGCTCGTACGTGCTGCTCAGCGTCGCGTCTTCTGCCACATGCACACGAACCACGCGCGCGGAAGTTCGCGCCAGCGCTCCCTGAACCGCCTGGGCAATAAACCGCGAGATGTTCTCGCCCGTCGGAATTAACCGTCCGTCACCAAACTCCGGAACATCCAGATTGATGTTGCGATGATCGAATCGCACAATCACTTCGCGTCGGAGCACGTCGTCCAAAAATCCGAGATCAACAACAAACCCTGTTTCTTCGTCTATCGGACCGGCGACGGTTACATCGCAGGTATACGTGTGACCGTGATAGTGCTCGTGCGCGCACGCGCCAAACACCGCTTTGTTTTCAGCGTCCGTCCAGTCAGCGCGCCGATAGCGATGAGCCGCCGAAAATTGCACGCGTCGCGTTAACGAAGAACGAGCCATCATGGGCGGCAAAGCGTGGTGTGAACGGTCGTATTACCGGAATATTGGAAAGACCATGCCCAAAGACCACGCCCAGGTTCCGGCCCAGGCCTTCTTCTGTCGCGAGTCGGTCAGTACGCGTGTCGTATCACTGGCCGCGGCGAAATACGCGTCCGGATACGAGTTACGCCACAAATAGTTTGTTGCCTCAGCGCGAACAGACAGGCCATTGCGCAACACGTAACGCACGCTGCCGCCACCCGTGAAAGCAAACTTGGTGCCGAACTTGTAACCGCCGGTGTCAGCCTTGGCGAAATCAGACGCGAACCCCGTTCCCACCGACAACGCCGGCAGCAAACGATGCCATGTCTTGCGGCCAGTCAACGCCACTGTGAATCCGATATCAGTCACGTGCGTCTTGGTGTCCAACGTTCCCAGCACACGCGTCTTGGTCGGCTTACTCGGCAACAAATAATTGCGCTGGCTGGGCACGAGGATGTAACGCGCCGTTAGAAAGCCGGGGCCGCCAATTGGCAAATCATAACGAATGCCGCCAAACGCTGATGCTTTTGGCAACACGCCCGCAGGACCAACGTCTGCATTGAAGTAGCCGAGCAGAAACGTGAAGTCCTGACCAACCTTGAGATCTTCGTACGGACTCTTGCTCGGCAAATGACCAACCTGCGCCGACGCGACGCTCGCACTGAGCGACGTCGCAACAACCGATGTAAAAACCAGTGCACGTACCGAGCGGACAAAACGCAGCATGAGAATCAGGAAGGAGAGAACGCGACGCGCAAATCGCGGCCGCTCATTTCAGGAGGTAACGTCAGGCCAAGCATGGCGAGCGCGGTTGGCCCAACATCGCAAAGTGCGCCGCCACTGCGCAGAGTCGTGCCTTTGTCCGCACCAACAATCACCAGCGGAACCGGATTGGTCGTGTGTGCGGTGTGTGGTTCACCAGTGACGGGATCTACCATCACGTCCGCGTTGCCATGATCAGCCGTGATGATGAGCTGCGCGTTGCCTGTTTTCGCGGCTTCAAGGATGCGCCCCAAACATGCATCGACCGTTTCTGCGGCTTTGATGGCCGCGGGGATGGAGCCTGTATGTCCAACCATGTCGGCGTTCGCAAAATTGCACAGCATGAAATCATGCGTGCGATTCGCCAGTGCGTGACACAACACATCACACACGCCGGCCGCGCTCATCTCTGGTTGCAGGTCGTACGTCGCAACTTTGGGACTCGCCACCATCGAACGATCTTCGCCGGGAAACGGAGCATCATGTCCGCCGTTGAAGAAGAACGTGACGTGCGGATATTTTTCGGTTTCTGCAGTGCGCAACTGATGCATGCCGGCTTTCGAAATCGTTTCGCCAACCAGGTTGTGCATGGATTGCGGTTTGAACGCGATCGGAAACGGAAACGAATCGTCATACTGCGTCATCGTGGTGATGTGCACAGCCGGACGTGTTCCCGTATCGAAGCCGGTGAAATCAGGAATTGCCAGCGCGCGTAACGCCTGCCGCATGCGATCGGATCGGTAGTTGAAGCACAACACGACGTCTCCATCGTGCATGGGCGCGACGGGCGTGCCGTCGGCGTTTGTCATCACAACCGGTTTAATGAACTCGTCCGTCACACCAGCGTCGTACTGCTGTTGCACGTACGCCAGTGCATCGGTGCAATGAGGAGCGTCGCCGCGTACTGCCGCGTCATACCACAATCCCGTGCGCTCCCAGCGATTGTCGCGATCCATGCTGTAGTAGCGTCCACTCAAGGACGCCAGCCTGGCGCCGGTTCCCATGCGCTTCAAAGTTTCGCGCAGAAATTCGAGTCCCGACTTTGGTGGTGTATCGCGTCCGTCCAACATGGCGTGCAAAACGACACGACCAACTTTCTCGCGTTGTGCCAATTCAAGCAGCGCAAAGAGATGTTGATCAAACGCGTGCACGCCGCCGTCGCCCAGCAACCCAACGAGATGCAACGTCGAGCCAGATTCGCGCGCCTGCCGGCAAGCGGCCAGCAGAATGTCATTCG
>JBDTTO010000428.1:0-4008 GCA_039930585.1 Gemmatimonadaceae bacterium | reverse complement strand
CAACCGCAGACAACGTGGAATGTCGCAAACGCCAAAGAATATGGCTTTTATGGCAATGTGAATCCGGCCGTTGACCATCCGCGCTGGAGCCAGGCCAAAGAACGTGTGATTGGCGGCGGGCTGTTCAAGGTCGCAACACTCCCGTTTAACGGGTATACGGATCAGGTAGCGTCGATGTACGCGGGCATGGACCTCCGGGTGAACTTTTGACAACGGCCGCCGCGCGCCCGCGCGGCGAGCAACTGGTTCGGCGCTTCATCCGTCCGGCACTTTGGGTTCTCGCATTTCTGCCCATCGCGACCATTGGCTACGCGATGTTTTTCACCGGTTTGGGCGCCAACCCGATCGACGAAATTGAACACTTGACTGGCCGCTGGACGCTGCGATTCCTGGCCGGGTCCCTCGCGGTCACCCCCATTATCCGATTGACGGGATGGGGCTGGCTGATCCCCCAGCGCCGATTCCTGGGAATTACGGCCTTCGTTTGGGCCTGCGTGCACCTGTCGATGTACCTGGGACTCGACATGGAGCTCAACCTCCACGACATAGTCGAAGACGTCACGAAGCACCTCTACATCACCGTCGGGATGCTGACGTTTCTGCTGCTGCTGCCCCTCGCCCTCACTTCCACAAAAGCGTCCATCAAACGCCTGGGCGGCCAGCGGTGGCAGCGGCTTCATCGGCTCGTCTACGTGGCAGCGGTTACGGCCACGATTCACTACCTCTGGGCGGTCAAGAAAGACACGCTGGTGCCGATTCTTTACTTCGGGATCTTCGCTGCCCTGCTCGGTTTTCGCCTTATCTGGCGCCGAGGTCGCACTCCCACGCCCGCCCGGAATGCAAACACATGACGACGCCAACAAGCGTCGGACCGGATCGTACCCTTCCTATGGCTCGCTGACACCATCTCAGCGGGTTGGGACGATTGCGCCCCTGGCGCCAGTGAGTAAATGGGATTTGGGGCTGTTCGGACTGTTTGTTTTCTACACGATTGTCGTTTCGGCGTGGCTGGTGAGTGGCAGCCCGCGCCTTGTTGATTGGCAGGTTTTTGCCGGGATAGCGCCGATTGTTGGCATCGCCGTCGCGCAGTTCTACACGACGCGCGCCGCGCTCACGCGCGACATGGATCGCGGCACGCGTTCGTTCTGGCTTTCAGCAACCATCGCGCTGTTCCTGATGGTGATCGCGTGGGCTGCGGCATTTGTCGCGACGCAACGCCATCAACCGCAACTGGCCGACCTGCTGCGTTCGATCTCGCAGGTTGTTGTTATGCCGGTACTGCTCGCGGGATTGCTGCGACTTCCGGCCGCTCCGCGGAACGCGGTTGATAAATCCCGCTTTTGGTTGGATGTAGCGACAGTGGCCGTTGGTGGCCTGCTCGTCTTGTGGTACGATTTGCGCACGCCCGGAACCGCCCTGTCGCAACAATCGTGGCAGTTGATGTCATTGTCACACGTCGCGGTGATTGGTGATTTGGTTCTGGTTCTCGCGGTAGCCGTTGTCTGGCGTCGCACGGTGGCGTTGGTTGCATCCAACGTGCTGCTGTTGTTGTCGCTCGCGATGTTGATGCAGTTTCTCGTGGACATTGGTGCAATTGTCGCGGCGCAAAATGGTACCGGCGCAACTACGTGGATTTGCGCAACGATGCCCATTACCGCGTGCCTGATTGCAGCGTCGG
The DNA here is from genome assembly GCA_039930585.1 of Gemmatimonadaceae bacterium. Lineage (GTDB taxonomy): Bacteria > Gemmatimonadota > Gemmatimonadetes > Gemmatimonadales > Gemmatimonadaceae > Gemmatimonas. Next base: position 2,330 of record JBDTTO010000428.1, on the reverse strand, counting down.
CGCGGCAGCAGCGCAACACGTTGCATTCGCGTCTGTTTTATCGCGCCACACAAATGCGTGCGTCGCAGGGCACAACGCTGATTCCGTACGTTGCCGTGCTGCCTGGAGTCGGACTGCTGCTCAAAGCGGCAAACGAACAAGGCGCGCAACCGCTGGGCGGATTGGTGATTGGCGCAGTTGTTGTGACTGGTCTCGCATTTGCGCGGCAGATGGTTTCCAATCGCGAAAACGTACGCATTCTGGCTGAATCAAAAGCCAAGGAAAGCGAGGCGCGGTTTCGCGCGCTTGTGCAGCATTCCAGCGACGTGATCACGATTGTTGATAGCGACAGCACGATTCGTTACGTGTCGCCATCGGTGGCAACAGTATTTGGCTACGAAGCGCGCAAGATTATTGATACGCGATTGGCCGATCTCGTTCATCCCGACGATCGCCTGGGCTCGTTGCAATTTCTGAACGAAATTTCGATGACGCGCACGATTTCCGGCGAAGGAAATGCTGCCCGCACGACCACGATTACGCGCGAATGGCGTTTGCAGCACGCAAACGGAAGCTGGCTGACGGTTGATACAGTCGGAACAAACTTGCTCGAAGAGCCGATGGTGCAGGGCATCGTGCTGAACACGCGCGATGTCACTGAACGTCGTGTGATTGAAGAGCAGTACATGCATCAGGCGTTTCATGATCCGCTTACGGATCTCGCGAATCGCACGCTGTTCCTGTATCAGGTGGGCCATGCACTGGCGCGCGGTTTGCGGCATGTGCAGCCCGTCACCGTGCTCTTCCTCGATCTCGACAATTTCAAGACGGTGAACGACTCACTCGGCCATGGCGCAGGTGATCGTTTGCTGGTTGATGCGGCGCGCCGGTTGGCTGCGTGCGTGCGCGATACCGATCTGATTGCGCGTTTGGGCGGCGACGAATTCGCGGTGCTGGTAGAAGACGCCGCATCAGAACAGGAAGTGTTGGTAATGGCCGAGCGTATTGCGACGGCGTTGGCCAATCCGTTTGTGCTGCATGGGAAAGAAGTTTTTGTCAGCGCGAGTATCGGAATTGCGCGAACCGCTGCTGGCGAAACTGCCGACGATCTCGTGCGCAACGCCGACGTCGCGATGTACATCGCCAAGACGCGCGGCAAAGGCCGGTACGTTTTGTTCGAGCCGGAAATGCATTCGGCCGCACTGGAACGTCTCGATACTGAGGCAGACCTTCGTCGCGCGATCGAACGCGAGGAGTTGTATCTCGAATTTCAGCCCATTGTCATGATTGAAACGGGCGAAGTTACTGGTGCGGAAGCGCTGTTGCGTTGGAAGCGTCGTGACAAAGGCAATGTGCCGCCAACCATCTTCATTCCGATTGCCGAAGAAACAGGATTGATCCTGCCAATTGGTCGTTGGGTGTTGCTGGAAGCGTGCCGCACGGCGCGTCAGTGGGAGCAGGATCGCGGCGCGTCGTTGCGCGTGACGGTGAATCTCTCAGGTCGGCAGATTCAGGACGAGAGTATTGTTGACGATGTGCGCAACGTCCTGCGCCAAACCGGTTTTCCGGCATCACACCTCGTGCTTGAAATTACCGAGAGCATTCTGATGCAGCACACGGATGTTTCATTGAAACGTTTGCAAATGCTCAAGGAGCTGGGCGTGTCGCTGGCAATTGACGATTTCGGAACGGGATATTCGTCGCTGAGTTATTTGCAGCGGTATCCGATTGATATTCTGAAAATCGACAAGGCGTTTGTTGATACGCTGGACAAGGGCGGCGACGGGCCGGTGCTTGCGAGTGCGATTGTCGCGCTTGGAGAAACGTTGCGTCTTGATACCGTGGCCGAAGGCATCGAAACCGAAGCGCAACGAGGGCACTTGTTACAGCTGGGTTGTGAACTCGGCCAAGGATTTCTGTTTGCGCCAGCGTTGCCGCCTGCAGATTTTTCGCGCCTGTTGATTGCGCGTGGCGTGCGTCCGTTGGAGCGTACGCGCCGTCGTCGTTCGGCGGGCGGGAAGGCGGCGTAGCAGCTCTTGCACGCGCAGCGATTACTCGCTGCGCATGGCCAGCATGGGATCAATGCGAACGGCGCGCAGCGTTGGTGCGACGCAGGCACCAACCGCGATCATCAGCAGTAAGGTCGCGCCAATGATGTAGGACACTGGGTCCGTTCGCGAAATGCCGTATAACGTGTGATCCAGCAAGCGTGCGCCCCACATGGACGCGATGACGCCAATCACGAGACCGGCCGCCGACAGCACGACGCCCTTTTGCATCACGAGACGTACCACATCGGATCGTGCGGCGCCGAGTGCTACGCGTACGCCAATTTCGCGCGTGCTCTGGCC
>JBDTTO010000427.1:0-4011 GCA_039930585.1 Gemmatimonadaceae bacterium | reverse complement strand
ATCACCGTGTACCAGACCATCTGGTTCATCGTTTCGCGTTCGCCCCATACCAGCGGTGCCATTGGGACGCGCGCTTTGCCGTAATCCACTTGCTTGAGCAATGCGAGCGCCCAGAAATGCGGCGGCGTCCAGTAAAACACAATGAGAAACATGCACAACGCCGACACATCAAGCGTGCCCGTAACTGCCGCCCAACCAACCAACGGCGGAAACGCGCCGGCCGCGCCACCAATCACAATGTTCTGCGGCGATGAACGCTTGAGCCACCGCGTGTAGATGAACACGTAAAAATAGAAACCGGCAAGCGCGAGCACTGCCGTCAGTACGTTCACAAAACGCGCCAGCATCCACGTTGCAGTGGTTGCGCACAACACACCAAATGCCAACACTGCGAGCGGCGCCATACGTCCGCTTGGAATTGGACGCAGCTTCGTTCGCGCCATCACGTTATCGATGTCGCGATCGAGATACATGTTGACCGCGTTCGCGCCGCCGGCCATCAGGTAACCACCAATCGTCACGATCAACACCGTCAGCCACGACGGCGAACCCGCCGCGTACATCGGCGCAATTGTTGTGACCAGCAACAGCGAAATGATGCGTGGTTTGGTGAGCGAAATCAGATCGCGCGACAACGTAGGTTCGGCGGGCAATCCGGCCTTGGGCGAGTTTGCCTGCGGTGCAATTCCCGTCATGTGCGCGCCCCTCCCGGAACCGTACGTTCAGTCGCGCTCGGCGCCGGCGTTTGCGCCGTACGTCCCGCAGCGATGCGCGCAGCGTACGCGAGTGCGCACGTCACGGTCCAGATGAGAATACCCGTTGCCTGATGCAGCGAACGTACAACCGGCGGAAATCCGCCAGTGACCATCCAACCGGCCCACACGATTTGTAGTAGCCCAAGCGTCATCGCAGCGAATGCCAAACGCACGAGCAGTGCTGGTTCGCCGCGTTTACGAAACACGAACGGCAAGCTGCAAAGATGCAGCACAAGCAAATACGCGAGAATGCGATGCGTGAGTTGCAGATGTTGCGCACCGCCACCCAACGACCCTGGTCCGCAGAGCGGAAACCCGGCGCACGCCACTGCGGCGCCCTGAATCTTTGCGGTCATGCCGCCGAGTATCACAATCATCAATGCGAGACCGGCGGCGGCGGTAGCACCACCAACTGCGCGCGACTGTCCTCGCGCGGCGCGCAATGACGCAGAACCAAATCCACCAGCGCGAACGACGGTGACAACCAACGTACCAATCAACGAAACGGCGATTAACAAATGCACGACCGTCGCCCACCATTCGTTGGCCGTCTTCACCGTCACTGCACCAAATGTTGCGGCCGCGAGCACCAGTACAAGCGCGAGCACCGACGAACGCCAGACGCCGCCAACGCCACCAATGCCGATACGCTGGCGATACTTCCACGCGTTGAACGTGAGAATCAAAATCGCGAACGACAGAATTGATGCGAGATAACGGTGCGACACTTCAACAATGAGATCGGGTCGATCCAACGGCGGAAACCAGCGGCCATAACACTTGGGCCAATGATCGCCGCAGCCCATGCCGGATCCTGAAATGCGCACGATTGCACCAAAAATCAGATGCAGAAGTGCGATGCCAAGTGACACGTAGGCGCTGGTGCGAACAACGCTGGGAATCTGTGAGGCTGGTGTGCCTGAATCGACGGCGCTCATCGGCGGATAATCTCCGCGCCCGCGGGCAGCCAGTCGGGAAGCACAGGCGCGGCCGGATGCATCACGCGCCACGCTCCGACAAACGCCAACACGAGCAGGATGACTGGAAGTACCACCCAGACGATTTCGGTCAACCGGTGCGGGATCGGCACGCTGACCGATTCGCCATCGGGGGTGGAAGAGGCCGAACTACCGGCGGCGATGCCAGCCGGTGTGACTCGAAAGACAGCCCGAAGGATGAATATCTGCGCGATGGCGCAAGCAGCGACGGCGATCCAGAAGATCGCGTCCTGAAAGTTGTGCGGGGGCATCAAGCTCGCTTGTGAAAACCGTTTTAGTCCAGAAGACCAAAAGTAAATGATTCGCCCCCTGAATGTCGCTCAGGCATGGCCGTCGAAGTACTCCGTACTTGTGCCGCATCGAAAACAGGCAGACACCCGTGCGGATATTCGGCCTGCGCAGTACCATTGCGCCCATGACCAACCCTCCCCGCCCGCTCTCGAACGAATCATCCGATCCGCCGTCGTCGCTTCCACGCCAATTGGGACTGTTCAGCGCGATTGCCGTGCTGATTGGATCCACCATTGGTTCGGGAATCTTCCGCTCACCGGCCGGTATCGCCGACAAGCTGCCTGGCCCGCTGCCGCTCATGGCCGTCTGGATCACGGGCGGCATTTTCTCGCTGTGCGGCGCCCTGACGCTGGCCGAAATCGCCGGAGCCATCCCCAAGACCGGCGGTCATTTTGTTTTCATTCGGGAAGCCTGGGGGCGATTGCCTGCCTTTCTATATGGGTGGTCCGAGCTGGTGATCATTCGGGCGGCGTCGCTGGGGGCGATTTCGATGACGTTCGCCGAATACCTGCTGCGCGGTCTGGGCTACGACCCCAGCAAAGCTCCCTTCGACAGCTACGCCCATTACGTCGCGGCCTCGGCGCTGGCGGTAATGGCGGCCATTCAGTTTGTCGGGCTCAAATGGGGCGCATTGATTCAGAATCTCACCACCGTCGCCAAATACGGCGGGTTGATGATCATCATTCTGCTGGCGTTTGCGATCGGGCTCCCCAAAACCGGCGGCCATTTCACGCCGGCGGCTCCGCCCGGAAGTTTTTCGGTCGGGATGTTTGGCCTGGCCCTGGTGTCCGTGCTTTGGGCGTTTGATGGTTGGGGCGATCTGACCAAGGTTGCGGGCGAGGTGTCGAATCCCCGAAAGACGCTGCCGAAGGCGCTCATTCTGGGCACGCTGGCAGTGGTTGTCATCTATCTGTTGGCCAACCTGGCATACTTGTCTGTGATGAGCGTCGACGAGATCCGCGGCGCGCGTTTGGTGGCGGCGGATGTGGCGGATCGCCTGATTGGGCCGGTGGGCGTGACGCTGGTGTCGGTGACGGTGTTGCTTTCTACGTTCGGGGCCATGAACGGCGTCATGTTGACGGGACCCCGAATTTTCTTTGCCATGGCCGATGACGGCCTGTTTTTCCGGCAGGTGGCGGCGGTGCATCCGAAGTACAAGACGCCGTACGTCGCCATTCTACTGGCGGCGGCAATTGGAATCGCGTTCGTGCTTTTCCGGTCGTTTGAGCAGCTGGCCGACATTTTTGTCACGGCATCGCTGCTGTTTTACATCCTGAGTGTTGGCGCAGTGTTTTCGCTGCGCCGCCGCCCCGATTGGAATCCGCCGGTTCGCGTCCCGCTCTATCCCATCGTGCCTGCGCTCTTTTGCCTGGCCACGCTGTTTCTGATGGGCAATTCGTTGTACGACCCAAGCACACGGATGGGTACGCTCGCTGTGTTTGGTGTGATCGCTTTGGGAATTCCCGTTTTCTACCTGACAGTTGGGCGGCGTTCGAGCTCAACTGTAAAACGATGATCGGAATGTCTCATTGCAGGTTCGAGTGGCTCGTGACCCATCGTTTACGTTAGTGCCTTGCCTCACATGACTGTGACCGGCGATTTTTATGGACCTTTTCTTCTCTTAAAGAGAGTCTTCATGCTTCGATTTCGACCGCTAATCGGCGCCATCGCCGCTCTTGCAGTCCTGGCAGTTTCGGCACCGTCCGTTCGCGCGCAAGGCGTGACAACGGGTGCACTTACCGGCACCGTCAGTGACACCGACGGCAAACCCATTGAAGGCGCGCAGATCGTACTGAAAAATCCGCTCACGGGTTACACCGTGAATGCACTTTCCCGTGCATCAGGGTTGTACGTCATCCAGGGTATTGAACCAAACCCGAATTACACGATGACGGTGCGCGCCATTGGATATGGCGCCATTAATCGCGAGGGCATTGTTGTCAGTCTTGGACAGACACGTCGCGAAA
>JBDTTO010000426.1:0-4023 GCA_039930585.1 Gemmatimonadaceae bacterium | reverse complement strand
AGGCTCGCGCTCGCCGTACCACATGGGCCCGCTGCCCATGAATCGTTCCATGATCACTGTGGACGAATTGCTGGTGCGCGCACCGGTTGCCACGATCTTTGATATCGCGCGCGAAGTTGAACACTGGCCAGCCCACCTCAAGCACTATCGCTCTGTGCGCTTCCGCAGCCGTGCGCGAGATGGTGGCGGACTGGTTGAGATGGCCGCCGACCGTCCGTTTGGCGCGTTCAACTGGCCCACGTGGTGGCTGTCCGAAATGGCAGTTGATGATGAAGCGCCAAACATTCGATTTCGTCATGTCGGAGGAATCACGAAAGGCATGGATGTCGAATGGAATTTCAAAAAGGCAACGGAGGGTACGCTCGTTCGCATCGTTCATGTGTGGAATGGTCCAGGGTGGCCAGGCATTGGCGTATTCGCCGCAAACGCTGTGATCGGTCCAGTATTTGTGCACGGTATCGCCAGTCGAACGCTGGCAGGTCTCGCCGTCGTTGCCGAGCGTGAAACGCAATTGAAGCCATCAACAGCGGTGGTTTCGTGAGCAGCGAACATTCTGCTCATATTGAAGACACGCGCTCGCATACTCGTCAACGAACGGTTCATCGTGTCGCAATTACGGGTATCGGGTGTGTGACACCCATCGGCATTGGGGTCGAAGAATTGTGGAGCGGCTTGCGCGCAGAAAAATCTGCCGTCACCAGGGCCACGCGATTTGAAACGTCAATTTTCCGCAGTCATTGTGCCGCCGAGGTTTCAGATTTTGTCGCGGAAAATTATCTGGACGTAAAGCGCGTGAAACGAATGGATCGTTTCGGCCAGTTCAGCGTCGTTGCGTCAAAACTCGCGCTCGAAAACTCCGGTCTCAATCTCGACCTCGAAGATCGCGATCGCGTCGGCGCCATGATGGGAACCGCCCTTGCCGGCATTGCCTACGCCGAAGAGCAAGCCGGTCGTTTCATTCATGGTGGCCTTCGCGCCGTCGATGCCACGCTCGCGCTCGCGGTGTTTGGCGGTTCGTCGAGCTGCAACATTGCCATCGAGTTTGGCGTGAACGGACCGAACATCACCAACGGGATGAGTTGCGCCTCGGGCACGATTGCCATTGGAGAAGCCTTCCGACTCATTCGCGACGGTTCGGCAGATGTCATGATCGCGGGTGGTGCCGAAGCACCGTTGGCCACGCTTTGTTATGGCGCCTTCGCACTTATTCGCGCGATGAGCACGCGCAATGACGATCCGGCAACCGCATCGCGCCCGTTCGATGCGAACCGCGACGGTTTCGTAATGGGTGAAGGCGCGAGTGTGCTGATTCTCGAGGAGTGGTCACACGCCGAAGCGCGCGGCGCGCACATTTTCGCAGAGCTCATCGGATATGGCACGACAAACGATGCGCATCATATGACGGCGCCTTTGCCAAGCGGAGCGCAGGCAGCGCGTTGCATTCGCGAAGCGCTGCGAGACGCCGACGTGCTGCCGACGGACGTGGATTACATCAACGCGCACGGCAGCAGTACGCCGCTTAATGATCCAACAGAAACATCGGCAATCAAGCAGGTACTGGGTGAGCACGCGTATCGCATTCCGGTTTCGTCAACCAAAGGATATTACGGCCACGCATTGGGTGCGTCGGGTGCCATTGAGACGGCAATCAGTGCGCTGGTGCTGGAGCGTGGATGGATTCCGCCAACACTGAATTTCGAAACGCCGGGCGACGGATGCGATCTCGACTACGTGCCGCGCGTTGGCCGAGATGCGTCGCCGCAGATTGTGCTGACAAATTCGTTTGGCTTTGGCGGAATTAACGCCAGTCTCGTTTTGCGAAAGGCGCCGAGCGTGCCTGTGTGAGGTTGATTGGCGCCGAGCTACGATTTGTACGCCTTCTTGTACCGCTCGATGGATTCCTGAATAACCTGCATCGCCCGGTCACTCTTTTCCCATCCGAGCATCTCGCAGCGCTTTCCTTCGAGATCTTTGTAAATGTGAAAGAAATGCTCAACCTCTCGCAGGTAGTGCGACGGCATATCCGCAATGTCGAAGTACTCGTTGTGATACGGATCATCACTCGGCACTGCCAGCACTTTGTCATCCGGCTCGCCGCGATCAAGCATGCGTAATACGCCAATTGGACGACACGTTATCTGACAGCCCGGAAACGTTGGTTCGTTGATGCGCACAAGAATGTCCAACGGATCGCCGTCTTCGTGCAGCGTTTGCGGAATGAATCCGTAATCGCCGGGATAATGCACCGCGCTGTACAATACGCGATCAAGCTTGATATGTCCGGTCTCTTTATCCAGCTCGTACTTGTTGCGCGAACCCGCCGGGATCTCGATGATCGCGGTAACAAGTTCAGGCGGATGTGCGCCAGGCGGTTGATCGTGCCACGGATTATGAATCATGTGTTGCTTTAAGTGTGTCGAGGGAAAAAACTAGCGGCCATGCATGAAACGTTCCTGACGCTGACGCAACTTCACGTTGCGCCGATATTGCAGCAGTACGTATCCACCAAAAATAATGACCACTTCAGCGTACACCGATTGCAGGTATCCTGCATTCTCCGGCGTGCGCATTTCGGGCATTGGAAGTGCCGTTGTTGTAACGTTTGCCGAATCTCGCTGCGTTTGCGTTGAATCCTGCAGCAGGATCATCATGAGCGTTGATCCTCCAGCTGCTGCTGCATGTCACGCGCCGTGGTCCAACGATATCGCCGGCGCACCAATGCCGCGTACAGAACCATGAACGCAAGAAATCCCATCAGCAGCGTGATCAACATTTCAGACGGGAGTTTTGGCTTCTCGGGCGCAAGCACCACCGGCTGCGGATGAATCGTTGGAAACAAGTACACCGTGAGATGAATAAACGGCACAAGCAATCCGATCATGGTGCCCAGCACCGCCGACAATCGCGAGCGTGCTTCGGGTTCATCAATGGCACCACGCATCACCAGATATCCAACGAGCACGAACCACAGGAACAGCGTTGTCGTTAATCGCGCTTCCCACTGCCACCACGTGCCCCACGTTGTTTTGCCCCAGAATGGTCCACTGGCCAACACCATCGTGAGAAAAACCAAACCTACCTCGGCCAAGGATTCTGCAGCGCGATCAAGTCGTTCATCCTTGAGCCACAAGTACATCAGCGACGCAATGGCCGACGGAATGCACGACACGTACAGCGCGATCACCGCAGCCGGAACGTGAACATAGAAAATCTTCTGCGCGATTCCCTGTCGCACTTCGATGGGCGTGTACAGCAGCGACCGCGTAGTTGCGGCAACGATCGCTAGCAGCGCCAGCACCAGCAGCCAGTCGATGCCACCAGGCGCTTTGCTTGTACTTTCGCTCTGTTGAATTGTCGGTGAAGCTGACGCCGACGCCATACCTTATTCCTCGAGTGTAAATGGAAAGGCCGCCGTGCAGGCCGCCACAAATACGATATCAAAAGCCGCCAGCAACTTGCACCACCCGACCACGTCGCTGAACGGCCGGCCGGCCATCAACAGGGTGCTCGCCTGTGCCGCGGGTATCACGACCGGCACAAAAAACGGCAACGCCAGCATCGGCAACAACAGCTCCGCCAGTCTGGTGTTCGAGGTCATCGCCGCAAACAGTGTTCCGATTGACACCAGTCCAACCGCTGCCATTACCACAACCCCAGCTACAGCAAACCAGTACCGGCCGGCGGGGAGATTGAAGAACAGCGCCAGCGCTGGCATGGTGACCAGCTGCACCGCGCAAACAAAGGCAAAGTTCGCGAGTGCTTTCCCTGCGAAAACGGCCTCCCGCGAAATTGGCGCTGCAAGCAGTGCGTCAATGCCGCGATCCGCTAACTCTACCCCAAACGAACGGTTGAGGCCGAGTAGCCCGGCGAATGTGAAGATCACCCAGAGCACGCCGGGAGCCAGATCACCGGTTGTGATACTGGCCGTGTCCCACGTAAAACGAAATATCACCACCGACAGCACTGCAAACACGGTGGCCGACAGAAATGCACTGCGCGTGCGAAACTCGATCGTGAGATCTT
>JBDTTO010000425.1:0-4032 GCA_039930585.1 Gemmatimonadaceae bacterium | reverse complement strand
CCGCGCACAAAAAACGGCCCGCGCACGATGCGCGGGCCGTTGATGGAATCTATGCGCAGGGTGCCTGGAAGCAACGTTGGCTTTTTGTCACCGCCGATGTCCGTGCTGCAACAGGTCGCCCTTTCCGGGCCCCATCGCGTCCGGCCTTCTCTCCCGCGCTGAAACGCTGCAGAACAGGGAGTCTGTATTCCGTTGCTCCTTAGCCCTGGGCAGTGTGACCGAAAATTGCGACGGCCAGCATCCACACCATCATCACAACGCCAATGCCAGTTTTGAGCGCCGCCGCGACCGCGCGCCCGACCACGGCACCGGTCGCCACACGGGTGACGTCGCCGCGTAGCTCCTTCGGAACCGTGAATTCACCCACCAGCGCGCCAACAAAGGCGCCGACAAATGCACCGATCACCGAGCCGATCACGGGAACCGGAACTCCAACAAAAGCTCCGGCAAGACCGCCGATTATCGAGCCCCACCCGGCGCGTTTGGAGCCGCCGTACTTCCGCGTATACCGCGATCCCAGCGTGAACTCCAACACCTCGGCAATGATCGCCAACGCGCCGCATCCGCCAAGCGTGACCCAGCCAATTCCGCCCGCCGGCAGAAGCACGTTGTACAAAAGCGCGGCGCCCAGCATCACCCAGAGCCCGGGGAGCCCCAACGGGACCATCAAAAGCGAGGCGAGCAGCACAACTCCAAGCAGCGCGATGGCAACAGCGATCGACACGATGACCTCGGTGCGATGAGAAGCGACGACGTCTCTCTGAACGCCTGTAAAGAAATCGGCGGCCAGTTGCGCGCCGCCGAGCTCCGTTTACTTGCGTTGGATACCCCCTACGCCGGAATTAACCCCGCCGTTTCCAGACGGGCGCGCACGATCGCTCGTTCGTCGTCCGTGAGCGGCTGCAGCGGGCTGCGTGGCGCCCCACCCGACAGTCCGACGGCATCCATCGCAGCTTTGATTCCCGCAGGGCCAAGCGCGCCACCAATGTCCGAGGCCAGTGGCGCAAGCCGCATTTGCAGCGCGGCCGCAGTGGCATCATCGCCCGCCACCTGTGCACCGTGCATAGCAATTGCTGCAGGACCCGCGAACAGTGCAATCGCGAGTATTGCTCCCGCAGCGCCCGCCTTGATTGCCGCAACCGCCGTGGCACCACTTCCGGTCAACACACGGAATTTCTCGCTGGAGGCACTGAGATATTCGGCCAGCATCGGCAAGTTGCCCGCACTGTCTTTCATGCCAATCACGTTTGGATGCAACGCCATCTCGTGAATCAGCGCCGGCTGCAGCACCAGGTGCGCATACACGGGGATGTTGTACAACATGACGGGCAACGGACTCGCGTCGGCAATCGCGTTGTAGTGCGCGCTTAGCGCAGCTTCAGTGGTGCGTTTGAGGTAGTAATGCGGCGCAACCACCAGCACCGCATCCGCGCCCTCGGCATGCGCGACCTTGGCCCGATTAATCGTTTGACGAGTGCTCTCACCGCCGATGCCCGCAAGCAGCCATTTGTCGGCCGGGATGATTTCGCGCGCCCAGCTGAACAGCGTGCCGCGTTCGGTGTCATCAAGCAGCGCCGCCTCGCCGGACGAGCCGGCGACCAGGACGCCGGACATGCCGAGCTGCAAATGGGCGCGGAGGTTCGCGGTGAACGCGGAGCGGTCGAGGTCACCCGATGCGGTGAACGGAGTCACCGCGGGGACCATTAGGCCGGATAGAGTCTTTGTGGGCATGCTCGGCAAGATAACAGCTAAGAAACACAGTCAAAAGCAGAGTTCAGGATTCAGGGTTCAGAGTTCAGCGTTCAGGGAAAGGACCGGACTGCAAGAATTGAAAAAGGGCAGGATAAAGGATTGAGAAAGGGAGAATTCAGAACGGGATTCATCGCGGAGATCGCAGCAGCCACTTCTTGAACGAAAAGGTCATGCGTTTGAGTTCGCCAACTTCCTTGGCGAACAACTCCACCTGCTCCGGAGTTATCAACCCGGTGTCGGCCGCGAGACGCAGGTGGTTTTGCGTTTCACTCAGGGATCCGAGCGCCATGTCGATATACCGCGCGGACTGCGCAGACGTTTCCTGTCCGCCGCTCTCCGCAATGTTTGCCGCTACTCCAGTGCTCGACCGCGAGAGTTGCGATCGTAACTGCGCTGGAACTCCGCGCACGCGTGAGCGAAACGCGCGGTGAATCGCGAGTGTGAGGGCGTGCGATCGCCGCCAGATGTCGAGTTGCTCGTGGTCGTACACGCAGGGAATGGTGGCGTTGTCTCACCCGCTCCGCGTGATCGTTTCATTTGCCGCGCCGTCATTTTCATTCTGACCTCTTCACCCTCAATTCTTTATTCTTTTCCTTCTCAATTCTTGCAGTCCGGTCCTTTCCCTGAACCCTAAACCCTGAACTCTGAACCCTGAACTCTTTCGTTGCCTGTACTCTGTCTGCCCGGACTCTGTCTGCCCGGACTCTGTCTGCCTGCACTCTGTCTGCCTGCACTCTGTCTGGCTTTTGCAGTTCGCGCCCACCCTACCTCAGCTCCCAAACAAACTCTCGAATCCGCTTCCAAACACCGTATCATCCCCCAGCGGATTGGGACTTGTTACCGCACTGTGCCCACTGGGACTGGTAGATATTGGCGGCAGCGTGGCTCCGGTCCCCAACGGATTCGGCCCTAACCCCGCTCCCACCGCCGGCCGCACGCCAAGTGGCGCTCCAGCTTTGACTGCCGCATTCGCGAGTGGTGTCGGCGCCCTGCGTCCGCTGTTCAGCGTCTTGAAGTTGAGTTCAAAATCTGACGGCCGCGTGGCCGCCGCGAGTGCAACTTCGAATGTCACTTCACCGTTGTTCACGAGTTCGGTGAGATGCTGGTCGAACGTCTGCATTCCGTACTGCACGTGTCCTTCCGCGATGTAGTCGCGCACTTCGCTCACGCGATTCTCGATAATCAGATCGCGAATCGTTGGTGTGATCACCATGATCTCGCAGGCAACGACGCGCCCCTGCCCGCTCGCGCGTGGCAGCAATCGCTGCGAAACAACCGCGTGCAAAGTTTCCGCGAGACGAATGCGTACGACGGTTTGTTCGTCGGGCGGGAACATCGCGACAATACGCATGATCGTGCTTTGCGCATCCGGCGTGTGTAGTGTCGAGAGCAGCAGATGCCCGGTCTCTGCGGCTTTCATCGCGGTATCGATTGTTTCGGAGTCGCGCATTTCACCAATCAGAATGACATCGGGATCCTGACGCAGCGCGGCGCGCAAACCCATGCGGAAACTTTCGGTATCAATGCCGATTTCACGCTGCGTCACCGAACTCTTGATGTCGGTGTGCATGAACTCAATCGGATTTTCCAGCGTGACAATGTGCTTTTCGTAGTACGCATTCAGTGCGTGTACAAACGCGGCCATCGTGCTGGATTTTCCGGAACCCGTGACGCCCGTGACAAGCACCATGCCGCGCTCATTGTGCGCGATGCGATTCAAGACGGGCGGCAGTTTCAGTGATTCAAACGTGGGCACGTTTTCAGGAATCACACGCATGACCACGGAGTGTGCTCCCCGCTGGCGCATGATGTTCACACGGAATCGCCCAACACCTTCGGCATACCACGAACAGTCGTGATCCTGCAACGAATCGACCATGCTGCGCTCGGCATCGTTCGACATCAGATGCAGCGCAATCGCGCGCGTCTGTTCGGCCGTCAATGCCTGCTTGGTCAATGCAACGAGGCGACCGTCAATGCGCGCGCGCACCACGTCTCCCGCCTTGATGTGGACGTCGGATGCGCCGCGCTCAACCGCCGCCTTGATGATTCGTTCGATCGCCACGAGTTCGCTGATGCCAGAAAGTGCGAGTCAACTGTGTTCCAACGCGCTCAGGCCGAGCGTACATCAATAATCGGCCTGTGCGTCCACGATATTGTGTAAAGATTTTCCTGAATGCCACAACGCTCCACGTGACACGCTGAAGACGATTGCGGCCTCAAGGAGCAACGCCAAAGATGCACCGTCGACCAGATCACGGCTTTCCCCGCAAGCGGTGC
>JBDTTO010000424.1:0-4032 GCA_039930585.1 Gemmatimonadaceae bacterium | reverse complement strand
GGACAACGTGGTGATTGTCTGCTCCATCGAGAATCTTGATCCGATGGGCGTGCACACCGGTGATTCCATCACCGTGGCGCCGGCCATGACGCTGACCGATCGCGAGTATCAGTTCATGCGCGACGCGGCCGTCAAGATCATTCGCGAGATTGGCGTGGATGCCGGCGGTTGCAACATTCAGTTTGCCGTCAATCCAAAGAATGGCGAACTGATTGTCATCGAGATGAATCCGCGCGTGTCGCGTTCCTCCGCGTTGGCATCAAAGGCAACTGGATTTCCAATTGCGCGCATTGGTGCGAAGCTCGCCGTCGGATACCGTCTCGACGAAATTCCGAACGACATCACGAAGACTACGCCGGCATCGTTTGAACCGGTACTCGACTACGTCGTGGTCAAGTGTCCGCGATTTGCGTTCGAAAAGTTCACGACCAGCGATCCACGCCTCACCACGCAGATGAAGTCTGTTGGCGAGTCAATGGCCATTGGTCGCACGTTCAAGGAAGCGTTTCAGAAAGCGCTGCGCGCGCTCGAAACGGGTCGCATTGGCTGGAATATTGCAGATCGATTGGTTGACGATCGACTCCCGGACACCAGCCTTGAGACGTTGCGTGGCGCACTCCGCACGCCAACACCCGAGCGCATCTTTCAGGTGAAGCGTGCGATGCTGCTGGGCATGACAACAGCGGAAATTTACGAACTGACCGCGATTGATCCGTGGTTCCTGGATCAGCTGCAGGAATTGATCGAAGCGGAGAAGTGGTATTCGGCGCTGCCGTCGGTTGGTGCCGCGGAAATGCGTCGGATCAAGCGTCTCGGATTTTCCGATCGTCAGTTGGCATTACTGCGCAACGAAACTGAAAGCGCAGTGCGCGAACATCGCTGGGCGCTGAACGTTGTGCCTGCGTACAAGATGGTTGATACATGCGCCGGGGAATTCCCGTCAGAGACGCCGTACATGTACGGCAGCTACGACGAGGAAAACGAAGCACCCACCACCGATCGCAAAAAAGTTGTCATCCTCGGCTCAGGTCCAAATCGAATCGGGCAGGGTGTCGAGTTTGATTATTGCTGCGTGCGCGCGGCGCTCGCGCTGCGTGAGCAGGGCTACGAGACCATCATGGTCAACTCGAATCCGGAAACGGTTTCGACCGACTTTGATATTTCCGACAAGCTGTATTTCGAGCCGCTCACGCTTGAAGACGTGCTCGAAATTGTGCGCAAGGAAAAGCCGATTGGTGTGATCGTGCAGTTGGGCGGTCAAACGCCGCTCAAGCTTACGCGCCCGCTGGAAGCTGCCGGCGTTCGCATTCTTGGTACATCACCGGACGCCATTGACATTGCCGAAGATCGCCGTCGCTTTGAAAAGCTGGCGCGCGAGCTTGGAATACGTCAACCGGAAAACGGAACAGCAACGAGTGTCGACGAAGCGGTAACGATTGCGGACAAGATCGGTTATCCGGTGCTCGTGCGGCCGTCGTATGTGTTGGGTGGACGCGCGATGGAAATTGTGCACGATGCCGAATCACTGCGTGGATACTTCGAACGTGCAGTCCGTGTAAGCGAAGAACGCCCCGTGCTCGTGGATCGCTTTCTTGAGGATGCGTTTGAAGCCGACGTTGACGCCTTAAGCGACGGAAAGAATGTGGTGATCGGCGCGGTCATGGAGCACATCGAAAGCGCCGGCATTCACTCGGGTGATTCGGCGTGCGCATTGCCGTCGTATCTCATTCCGCCCGCCGCCGTCGAAACGATGAAGAAACACACCATCGCCTTTGCGAAGGGGTTGGGTGTAGTTGGTCTCATCAACGTGCAGTACGCGTACAAAGACGGCGAAGTGTACGTGATCGAAGTGAACCCGCGCGCATCGCGCACCGTGCCGTTTGTTTCGAAGGCAATCGGTTTGCCGCTCGCTTCACTCGCTGCGCGTTTGATGCTGGGCGAAACGCTGGAGCAGGTTGGATTCACCGAAGAAATCATTCCGCCGTATTTCAGCGTGAAAGAAGCGGTGTTCCCGTTCAACAAGTTCCGTGAGTTTGATCCGGTGCTTGGTCCGGAAATGCGGTCGACGGGCGAAGTCATGGGCATTGCCGATGATTTTGGCACTGCGTTTCTCAAATCACAGATTGCCGCCGACAACAAGTTGCCAGCGACTGGCGCTGTGTTGGTCACGGTGAACGACAGTGACAAACCAAACGCCACGAAACTCGCGAAGCGCTTCTCCGAACTTGGCTTCAAAATTTACGCGACCACCGGCACCGCTGCATATCTGAATTCGCACAATGTGCCAGCAACGGCCGTGCTCAAAGTGCGCGAAGGACGCCCGCACTGTGTTGATCTGATTGTCAACGGTGATGTGCAGTTGCTCATTAACACACCGCTGGGCAAACACGCGCAGCAGGATGACGAATTGCTTCGCCAAACGGCGATTGCGAATCACATCGCGTACACAACGACGTTGAGTGCTGCCAGCGCGGCGTGCGACGCCATTGATGCCCGCCGAACGCATGAACCCGAGGTGCGCTCGCTGCAGGAATGGCACAAGGTGCTCGCGGCCCATCGTTCGAAGTCATGAGCGCAGCCGGAAATATTCCGAAAGGAATGATTGCGGTTGCCGGTTCAGGAAACGTCGGCGCCGGCGCGCGGTTGGGCGAAGGCGCGCTGGTACATGAGAGCGCGTACGTGGATGATGACGCCGTGATCGGCGCCAATTCGCGTGTGTGGCATTTCTGTCACATCGTGAAAGGCGCCATCATTGGTGAACGTTGCTCGATCGGTCAAAACGTTGTTGTCATGAACGGCACGCGGTTGGGCAACAATGTGCGGGTGCAGAACAATGTGTCGATTTACGAAGGCGTCGAGTTGGACGACGATGTGTTTTGCGGACCGAGCATGGTCTTCACCAACGTGTTCAATCCACGCAGTGCAGTGTCGCGCAAAAACGAGTATCGGAAAACGTATGTGCGTCGGGGTGTCAGCATTGGCGCCAATGCGACAATCATTTGCGGCGTCACGATCGGACAGTACGCATTTATCGGAGCGGGCGCCGTCGTCAATCGCGACGTGCCGGCATACGCGCTGATGATGGGCGTGCCCGCGCGTCAACGTGGCTGGATGTCCGAAGCCGGTTACACACTCGAATCACTGGGTGGTGAACCCGGCATGTCCAATCGTGAGATGCTGCGTTGCCCCGGTACCGGTGTTTTGTACATGCGCGACGGTGACGTAGTCACTCGGCAAGCTGCAACGCCCAGCGAGGAGCAGGCATGACAAACGGTGCAACCCAACCCGTAAGCGACGCGAAAACTCTTTCGGAGCGCGACATTCGTGTCGCGCTCGTGGGATGTGGCCGCATCAGCAAAAATCACTTCGAAGCCATTGAGCGCGTTGATGGCATGAAGCTCGTGGCGGTGTGCGACATCGACGAAGGCCGCGCACATGAAGCCGGTGAGAGCCAGCAGGTGCCGTGGTTTACAAATCTCGAAACGATGTTGGCCGAAGTACCAAGTGACGCCGTCGTCATTGCGACGCCGTCAGGGTTGCATCCGCAGATTGGCATTATTGCAGCGCGCGCTGGTCGTCATGTGATTGCCGAAAAACCAATGGCGATTTCACTCGCGGCAGCTGACGCACTCGTGCAGGCGTGTGACGATAGCGGCGTGAAGTTGTTTGTCGTCAAACAGAATCGCTTGAACCCGCCCATTCAGTTGCTCAAGCGTGCAATTGATCGCGGACGTTTTGGTCGCATCTATCTCGCGAATTGCACCGTGCATTGGACGCGACCGCAGGACTACTACGATCAGGCGCCGTGGCGTGGCACGTGGGAGTTTGACGGCGGTGCGTTCATGAATCAGGCATCGCACTATGTCGACTTGATGCAGTGGCTCGTTGGCCCGGTCGAAAGCATCATGGCAAAAACGGCAACGCTTGCCCGCAAAATCGAAGCGGAAGACACGGGTATTGCCGTCATCAAATTCCGCTCGGGCGCGCTGGGCACCATCGAAGTCACGATGCTCACGTTCCCCAAAAATCTTG
>JBDTTO010000423.1:0-4034 GCA_039930585.1 Gemmatimonadaceae bacterium | reverse complement strand
ACTGACTGCGCCGGGCATTGGTGATGATTGCCGAGGATTGGCGGTGACGCTTGCGATCACTCGTCAGATTGTCAGTTCGAAAATTCCGATTGCCGGAAAGCTGTTGGTAGTTGCGACCGTAGGCGAGGAAGGCCCGGGAAATCTGCGCGGTGTGCGTGCGATTTTTGGAAGTCCGATGCGCGACTCGATTGACTATTTCATTTCAGTTGACGGTGTTGGATATGGCATCACGAATCGCGCGGTTGGCAGCAATCGCTATCGCGTGAAATATGTTGGGCCGGGTGGCCACAGCTACGGCGCGTTTGGTATGCCCAATCCGATTCACGCACTTGGCCGCGCGATCGCTTTGATCAGCGACATGCAGGTGCCGACGAATCCGAAAGTGACGTTTAATGTTGGCATTGTCACCGGCGGACAAACCGTGAACTCCATTTCCGCATCGGCCAGTATGGATGTCGATATGCGAAGTGAGTCTGCTCCTGCAATCGCCGAATTGGACAAACGTATGCAGGCCGCATTTCGAAAAGCACTCGCCGATGAAATTGCGCGGTGGCCCGGATCAAAAGTGCCACTGGCGTTGCAGATCGATACGATTGGTATTCGTCCGGCCGGCGTAACTCCTGAGAGCGCGTTTATTGTGCGTACCGCACTTGCTGCCGGCAAAACCATGGGCATCTATACGCCGCTCACGCCGTCCAGTACAGACGCGAACATTGCGATCAATCTTGGGATTGCGGCCATCACCATTGATGGCG
Source organism: Gemmatimonadaceae bacterium (assembly GCA_039930585.1). Taxonomy (GTDB): domain Bacteria; phylum Gemmatimonadota; class Gemmatimonadetes; order Gemmatimonadales; family Gemmatimonadaceae; genus Gemmatimonas. The sequence continues at coordinate 3,279 of JBDTTO010000423.1, read as the reverse complement.
GCGGCATTGGTCAGGGAGCGCACGCGCTTGACGAATGGTACGACGATCGCAGCGACGGTTACAAAGGTGCGCAGTGGGTCATGTTGTTTGTGCTTGGCCTGACCGGAGTTACCGGCGTTCGATAGTCAGGAAAATAGGTCTGCAATATTTGCTGGCGAGATCGGGGTAAACTCCGAAATCAGTCCAGCGGCAAACGCAGCGCGTCCCAGTACATCCTGCGGGGACGCGCCGGCATCACGCAGTTCACGTATTCCAGTATCACCAAGCGACTTGCTGAGTTTGAGGCCGTCGTCGCGGTACAACAGTGCGTGATGCAAGAACAACGGTGAGTCAACGCGACCGATTGCGCGCGCAAGCTGCATTTGCCGACCGGTGCTGGACAAGAGATCTTCGCCCCGAATCACGACGTCAATTTGTTGATCCCAATCATCAACCGACACGCAGTATTGATACGTGAAGTTGCCGTTTCGGTCACGCAACAGAAAGTCGCCGCACTGCTCCGACGGCTGTTGTGATTGAACGCCGAGGCGAATGTCGTTGAATGTTTCGGCTTGATCGCTTACGCGAAACCGGCGCGCCATCGCAGTGATGTGTGGAGGCTGTACGTGCGAGCAGGTGCCCGGATAGCGAGACTCTTTGCCGAATACGTCGCCCGTGATTTCGGCAATGTCTTTTCGCGTGCAAATGCAGCCGTATTCGAGATCGCGCAATGACAGGTTTTGCATCACTGCCTCGTAACGTCCACGATTGTCCGACTGGCGTTGCAACTGCGTGCCACCGCGAAACTGTTCGGTGGTTCCTACGTCCGGCACTAATCCCAGCCAATCCAGATCATCAAGCAGCGCATATTCGAATTCCTTGCGGCAACGCAGCTGGTCGTGATCCTCAATGCGCAACAGCACTCGTCCATCGTATGCGCGCGCTATTCCCCAAACGTGCAACGCGTTTACGACATGACCGAGATGCAAAAAACCAGTAGGCGCCGGAGCAAATCGCGTGCGCCAGCCGGGTTTCAGCGCCTGATCACGCAGCGATGCAGCAAGAGAAAGACATTCTTTCGTGCGCAGCAACTATCGCGAAACTCCGATAGTGAGAAGGTCGCGTCCAATGCGCTGATGACGTTTGGCTTCGACAAAAAACGCGACGACTGGCGTGCGTACACGAACGCCAACGCCTGCATTCCATCCATCGGCCGTGATGTCTTTTCCCAAACCATACTTACCGTAACCGGCCATCACGTACGGCGAGACCACCGGAATCGGAGCGAGATACACGGCGTCGATCATCAACGCGGTGCCTTCGATGCCGGTCTTCGTGTACAAAGCGTCGGCGCGCAATGCGACCGGAATGATTGGAACGTGCAACTGCACATATGCCGCCGCGTGCGCACCGCTGCCCGTTTCAGCCTTCCTGCGATCGCTGATACCGCTGCCGACGCCCGCGCCAACTGAAATCAATCCCTGCGCGTGTATCTGAGACGTGACGAACATTGAGGCGACAATTGCAGCAATTATCAGAAGTCGGGACGCGATATTTACGGTGTTGCCTGGTTTAGCGACTCGCGATATCAGCACAGGAATCCTTACAGATGTTGCGGCTGGAAATATCAACTCATCGCGTGCGCGCGTCGCTCAGCGTGAATTGTGCGTTCGTGTCGTTCATCACCTCGTACCGCTGTTTCGTCTAGTGCAACGGTAACTTGCTGCAACTCCAGAGTAAACGTGGAGCCCACACCAAGTACACTGGTGACGGACAGGGTTCCGCCCATGGCTTCGACAATTTTGCGACTGATTGCTAGGCCAAGCCCCGTTCCCTGCGCTCGACGCGACGGACCGCTGTCGACCTGCACGAATGGCTGGAAGATTGCGTCATGTTTTTCGGCAGCGATGCCGATGCCAGAATCGGTTACGTGCAAACGCAGCATTGATCCCTCATGACTGGCGTGCAACGAAATTTCGCCCCCTTCTTTTGTAAATCGCGTGGCATTGGCTACGAGATTCACCAGCACCTGCGTCAAGCGATCGCGCTCCGCCACCACGGATAGTGGCAGCAAATCTTCCTGTACTGAGTAGCGAATTTTCTTTTCTGCGATCAGCGGCCGGATAATCGGATCGAGATCACCCACCGCATCACGCAACGCAACCGGCTGAGTTGTTACCATCAACTGTCCCGACTCAACCTGCGCGAGATCAAGGATGTCGTTGATGATGCGCAACAAGTGCACCTGGTTGGCTTGTATGCGGCTCAGGTCCAAACGCTGAGCATCATTCAATTCGCCGCGCATTCCCAATTGAAGAATTTCGGCGTACCCGGCGATCGCGCTGAGTGGCGTACGCAATTCGTGACTCATCATGGCGAGGAATTCGCTTTTCGCCGCACTGGCCTGTTGCAGCTGACTGGCCAATGCTTCGGACTCCTGAATCCGATCCCTCAGCAACGCATGCGATTCACCAATTCGCTCGGCCATTCCGTTAAACGCGCGAGCGAGTTCGCCGAGTTCGTCGTTCGTTCGCACGGGTTCGCGCGTGGAGAAGTTTCCGCGGGCAACTTGTCGTGCGGCTATTGCCAGTGACTTGAGTGGCTGCGTGACGCGTCGGCTGACCCACCACGCAGCGAGCATGGCGACCAACAGCAGCGCCGTTCCGATGCCCAGCATCCTGCGCAGAAAAATTGTAGAGCGACTGGTGACTGCGTCTTCGTTGATCGTGAACACGAGGAACCACGACGTGCCTTTCAGCTTCAACTTCACACCAAGCAGCGATTCGCCCGCTTGCGTTGTGATGTGAAAGCTGTCGGGCAAAGCACTGACATCGAACTTTGGTGCAATCGGCACTCCGCCGAGACCAGTCCAGACGTCGGCGCCGATGGCCGCGTAATACATCGAAATATCCTGACCCGTGATTCCCTTCAACTGCTGATCAATCGTTGGATTCGCTCGTATCCGACGCTGTTCGGCGATGAACCCGCGCTTGCTGTTGTCCGTGGCGACCGGAACGACCGTCCAGTACCACATGTTATTGCCAGTCGAGTACGGCACGCCGATTGTGAGGCTATCGCGCTGCGTTGCTTGTGCCATTGTTGCACCGAGTGCTGTCGAATCAGCGCCGGTTGGTGCTTTGCCCGCCACCATTGATCGGATTCCGCTGGCGTCAACAATGAGCTGTGCAGCAAACGTGGCTGTGTCGGCGGGAAGGCGCCGGCTCGCGAGCAGATCGACCGCAGCCTGATGGTCGGCGCGTGTAGCATTTGCCGAGACGGCGCGCACGACCACCGCATTTC
>JBDTTO010000422.1:0-4034 GCA_039930585.1 Gemmatimonadaceae bacterium | reverse complement strand
CGCACATTTGACATGCCCAGTTCGCGCAGATAGTCCGCCGCCGCACCAAGTCCAACCGCGTCCGCCGCGTTTGGAGTACCCGCTTCAAATTTGTGCGGCACCGTATTCCAGGTACTGTCCAAATCGTTCACCCACTCAATCATGTCGCCACCAAATTGATACGGCGGCATTTTCTCGAGCAGCGCGCGACGGCCAATCAATCCGCCAATGCCCATCGGGGCGAGCATCTTGTGACCGCTGAACGCGTAGAAGTCGACATCCAGTGAATCGAAGTTTACATCCAGGTGCGGCGCGCCCTGCGCACCATCAATCAGAATAATCGCATCCGATTGCGCACGTACAATCCGCACCACTTCATCCAGCGGCGTGATCGAGCCCAGCGCATTTGACACATGTGTGAGCGCCACTACCTTCGTTTTCTTTGACACGAACGCGCGCAACTGATCGAGATCGATCTCCAGCGACGGCGTCAGTTCCACCACGCGCAATGTTGCACCAACGCCCAACGCGAGTTGCTGCCACGGCACAAAGTTCGCGTGATGTTCAATCGCGCTTACGACGATTTCATCACCGGCCTTCACATTCGCACGCCCCCACGCCGTAGCCACGAGATTGATGCTCTCAGTCGTGCCTCGCGTAAAGATCATGGTGTCCGAATCGGCAGCACCCAGAAAACGCGCCACTTTCGCACGCGCATCATGGTACGCGTCCGTCGCGGCCGCACTTAACGCATACGCACCACGATGCGGATTGGCGTTGACGTTTTCGTAAAACCAGCGCTGCGCATCCAGCACCGCACGCGGCTTCTGCGACGTGGCCGCCGAATCCAGGTAATGCAACAACGGCTGATTCGCGAGCAGCGGAAAATCGGCGCGCTGTACGAGCGGCGCATGTGCCATTACTGAATCATCTGCAGCCGACAGTTCCTGCAACACGGGCGAACTCATGAAGATCTCCGAATTTGTTTGGACGGTCCCACAAACACCTGTCCGTCTTCGACGCGTACTGGATACGTGATCAAATCATCCGTGGCCGGCCCCTGCAATACTTCGCCAGTGCGACAATTGAACTGCGCACCATGCCACGGACATTCAATCACACCGGGCGCTACCATATCACCGCCGGAAAGATTGAAGTCACGGTGCGGACACCGATCAACCATCGCGAAGATGTCATCGCCGTCGCGCACGATGCAAAGCGATTCTCCATCGGGCATTCGACAGGCCTGCGGCACTCCGGACTCCAACTCCACAACTGCAAGCGCGCGGCGAAATCCGTCTTTGTTTACTTCCGACACGCGGTCGTTTTCCAACAGCACAACATCATTCGGTGCTGACCGGCGTTGAATCAGGCGTGTCCGCCGTCTCACTCTCAAGCGCCGCCTGCAACGTGTGCCAGGCCAACGACGCGCACTTCACACGAATCGGAAAACGCGACACGCCCGAGAACACCACCAACTGTCCAAGATCGGGACCCGTGCCTTTGTCCTGGCCGAGTACCAGTGCGTGAAAGCGGTGAAACAAGGCATCGGCGTCCGCACGTGATTTTCCCTTCACCGCTGAAGTCATCAACGACGCACTCGCGCGCGAAATCGCGCAGCCGTGTCCGGTGAATTTCACGTCGCGAATCACATCATCTTCCATCACCAGCTCAACCTGCACCTGGTCACCACACAGCGGGTTTTTTCCCTCCGCACGATGATCGGCACCCGCCAGCTCGCCGTAATTGCGTGGCTTGCGGTTGTGATCGAGAATGACGGACTGATACAGCTCTTGCAGATCAGACATGTTGGCGCTGCCTAACGATCTGCGGTGGATGAAGCCGCAGGCGCGCCAGTGTAACGCGCCAGCGTCATGCGTTCGAGCTCATCGCGCACGGGTTCAATCTCAATCTGTTCCAGAATGTCCGCGGCAAACGCGTACATCAGCAACTGACGCGCGAGCGTCGCACCAACACCGCGACTCTTGAGATAAAAGAGCGCAGTTTCATCGATGCGTCCAACAGTCGCGCCGTGCGTGCATTTGACGTCATCCGCAAAAATCTCAAGCTGCGGTTTGGTGTCGATCCTGGCCTTGTCCGACAACAGCAACGTTTGATTGGTCTGCTTGCCGTCAGTTTTCTGCGCTTCGGGATGTACGTACACTTTGCCGTTAAACACGCCGTGCGACGCACCATCCAACAGCCCCTTATACATCTCTCGGCTAAAACAGCGCGGGGCGACATGCTCAACACGTGTTTGTGTGTCGCCGTGTTGCGTGCCGTCCAGCAAGTACAAACCGTTTAGCGTGGTGCCACAACCTTCGCCATTCAACACGGTGTAGATGTTGGTGCGCGACAGCTGGCTGCCAGAGATGAACGAGAACGACACGAAGTGCGAATCGCGCCCCTGACGGGCTTCGACCGTGCCAACGTGAACGGCCTGTTTGCTCTCCAACTGGATGCGCAGATGCGACAGCGTCGCGCCGTCTTCGACCACAACTTCCGTTACCGAGTTCGTGAAATTGGCGGCTTCACCCAGCGACACGAAGCTCTCAATGACACTGGCCTTTGCATGCGGCTCAACCACAATGAGATGACGCGGCTGTGAAAGCACGTCTGACGCATTTGCGGTCGCAACGTGAATCACGTGAATGGGAGTTTCGCTCACCATTTCTTTCGCCACGTGAATAACGGAACCGGTACCAACCGCTGACGCGTTCAGTGCCGTGAATCCATCACGTGTCGCTGGAACGATGGTACCCAGAAAACGCGAAACGATTTCCGAATTCTCACTGGCTGCCTGCGCCAGTGATTGCACGCGCACACCTTCCGGCAACTTGTCCAGCGAAGACAAGAGTTCGGACCACTGTCCGTTTACAAACACCACACGCGGCCATTCTTCCTTTCCAAACAGGAATGGCGCGATATCAGCGTCGGTCACGCTCGCGGATACGCCGTCGCGTGTGAAGGTACGCTCGTTCAGCGTTGATACGTTGGTGTACAACCAGTCTTCGTTACGCGTGTTCGGAAATCCAAGTCGCGCAAATGCGGCGGCACCTTCCGAGCGAAGCGCTGCCAAAACGGGTGGCACCGTTTCCGCCGCGTAAATATTTGTCAAATCCTGAAGTGCAGTGTTCACGCGGCAGGCTCCAGCAACCAGTCGTATCCCTTTGCCTCGAGTTCAAGCGCCAGCGACTTGTCGCCCGACTTGATGATGCGACCGCCGGCCAACACGTGCACGTAATCAGGGACGATGTAGTTGAGCAAACGCTGATAGTGCGTGACAACAATCGCTGCGTTGTCGGGACGACGCAGTGAGTTCACGCCGTCGGCCACAATACGCAGCGCGTCGATGTCGAGTCCTGAATCCGTTTCGTCAAGAATCGCGAGCTTGGGCGACAACACCGCCATCTGCAGAATCTCGTTGCGCTTCTTTTCGCCACCCGAGAAGCCCATGTTCACCGAGCGGCTCAGCATGGACTCGTCCATTTGCACGAGTTTGAGCTTCTCTTCCATGAGATCAAGAAATTCCATCGGATCAACTTCGTCCTGACCCGAAGCGCGACGAATCTCATTGAACGCGGCACGCAGGAAATACGAATTGCTCACGCCCGGAATTTCGACCGGATACTGAAACGCGAGAAACACGCCCTGCTGCGCGCGCTGCTCTGGTGCTAGCGCGAGCAGGTCTTCGCCGCGATACGTGACTTCACCGCCGGTGATCTCATACGCGGGATGTCCGGCAAGCACCTGCGCAAGTGTGCTCTTGCCCGAACCGTTCGGACCCATAACTGCGTGAACTTCTCCTTCTTTCACCGACAGCGTGACGCCCTTGAGAATGGGCTTGCCGTCAACGGAAGCATGGAGGTCGCGGATCTCAAGCATATATCTGTAAGAAAAGTAGAGAGACTTTAAGTAAGAACTTTTGTGGAGTACATCAGCGGGAGATGCGAACTACCCGACACTGCCTTCAAGCGTAATGCCGAGTAGCTGGCGCGCTTCGAGCGCGAACTCCATCGGCAACTCCTTGAACACTTCCTTGCAGAAACCGCTCA
>JBDTTO010000421.1:0-4035 GCA_039930585.1 Gemmatimonadaceae bacterium | reverse complement strand
AGATCGGCCCAGGACTTTGCGCGCGGAACGCGCACCGGCTGGTGTTCCCACCACGCCTGATATGCACCAGCGCGACGTGTGCGCATCTGTTCCTCGGACTCCATGTTGTTCTCGCCATTCAAGCCCGCATAATTGTTGTCCACTTCGTGATCATCCCAGATCACCAACCATGGACAACGCGCGTGCGCGGCCTGCAGTGCGTGGTCGCTCTTGTACTGTGCGTAGCGACGGCGATAGTCATCGATCGTGCGGATTTCGAGTCCGACGTGCTTGCGCGGAGAGTTACCCTCAGACGCGCCGCCTTCGTAGATGTAATCACCGAGAAACGCGACGAGATCAACTTCTTCGCGCGACATGTGATCGAGCGCCGTGTAGTAGCCCGTTTCGAAATGCTGGCATGACGCGAAAGCAAAACTGAGTGGCGTCATTGCGCCATCGACGGGCGCGGTGCGCAAACGACCAACCGGACTTGTTGCGCCAGTCGCTCCGGCCGTTGTGAAGCGGTAGAAATACCAACGATTTGCTTCGAGTCCGTCAACGTCAACGTGAACGCTGTACGACAACTCTGGTGCCGCCGTAGCACGACCGGCTTTGACAATCTTCTTGAAGCCTTCGTCGTCAGCGACTTCCCACGTGACGGTGGTGCGAACGCCCGTCATGCCACCTTCGGGTTCAAGCGGACGCGGTGCAAGTCGTGTCCAGAGAATTCCGCCGGAACTCGTCATGTCGCCTGATGCAACACCCAGCGAAAACGGATCGTCCGCGAAGGAAACGCGTGAGCGAACGCGCCAGACATTCGGAACGACCGCGCAGAGTGCAGCGGCGCGAGTTATATCGGTGAGGAAATTACGACGGTCCATTTTTCGGGAGATGCGCGGTGAAAGAAGCCGGGGCGGGTCGGACCTGCTGCCAGTGAGCAGTATGCCTCACAATACGCTAAGCCTTAGAAATTCACTCGCCAGTACTGATTGAAAAATGTTGCCAGTTGCTTACATGATGGCAAAAAACAGCACTAACGCGGATTTACGCAGATTCTTCCGCGTTAATGATCTTAAGGTTTCCGCGCAAACGTCCGCCGCCCATCGTCAAGCCGCAACACGCGCGGGTCGCGTTGGTCATAATGCATTTGTACAATGTCGCCCGGCTGAAGCCCCGGAATGCTGCCCGCGTCAATTACGTCGATGGTATGCACGAGCGTCCGCACGCGCATCGCCCAGAATTCCACTTCGACCAGATGTATCCATTGTGATGGACTCCCCGCGTCGGGTTCTGATTTCTGCCAGAAAAACTTTCGACGCTGCACACTGTGAACCGCTACGACACGTGCGAGTCCGGCCGTCTGCGCCGCGAGTGGCGACACCGCCGACGGATTGTAGTAATACTTGAGATGTGGTTCGGCGATGTTTGCAATCGTCTGCATGCGTGACGCCGAATCAGCAATCCACGAAAATCGACGCAGAAATGCTGCATGACTCAAACGCACGCGCGCACCAACACGCGTGGCATCAAACTGATTTCGGCTGGTCGTCGCCGTGAATGAATCGACCAGCATTCCCTCATTCGCTCCGCTGCCCGGAATGCCCGCGCGAATCAGATATTCGTGATACCACTGGCCAGTTGACGCCATCACGTGGATTCGCTCGTCCTTGCCCAGCACGCGCGCAGCGTCGGTGCGCGTCGCAGTGAGAATCAGTGCGGGCACGCCAACCAACACGATTACCAGCAGAATCCAGAGTGATCGGCGCACGGACAGGTGGATGGTCCAGGGGGAGAGCGAACTGGTATTATATCAGGATGCGCAATCCATCTCTTTTTGAACGGATCGGAGAGAAAGTTCTCCTGCTGCTGGTTGGGCCATTGGACGGGCTGCCGGCTCTGTACGCGCGCGGCCGTATGCGGTTTGCGATCACACGGGCATTCGCATACGCGACGGTCATGACGGTGGGTCTTGCACTGCTTAATGTGATTTCGGGCGGCCCCATGTTTCGCGCACCGATCGACGCACAATTGCTGGCGCTCCGATTGGGTTCGTACTGGGCCGTGCAATTTGTCGTTGGCGGGCTCATCTCGCTGTTTATCTGGCGCATGGTCGAACGCCTCGCAAAAATGCGCGAACAGCTACGACATCAGGTGCCAACTACCTGAAAACAAAACGAGCGCCTCTGACAATTCAGAGGCGCTCGTTCGTATCTGCTCGCAGCTGGCTACATCGGAATGCGATGTTTGTACTTCTCCAGAAACTGCTCGTACGACAGCATGTCCGGATTTAATTCCCGAGCCAACTTCGGATCGCGCGCGGCGCAGAATGGTTCTTCGAAGTCGCGATATATCTGAAACATGTTGCCAAGTTCGTCTGCGCCAGGGAAACCGAATGCGCGGTACGCATCTGCCGAGACGTCGTGGTAGGTGATTGGACCGCATTGCAGGGCGTTGGAAATTCCTTCACCCATCTCTTTGACGGTCACGAATTCCGAAGCAACGCCGACGTCCTGCCCGATGAATCGCTTGCCGGCTTTAAAAATGCCGAACGCAATTTTGCCAATATCTTCGGCGGCGATGCCGGCCATGCGTTTATCACCCATCGGAAATGCCCAGCTGTACGTGCCGTCTTCGCCTTTCTTGGGGCCAGATCCGAACGCGTAAAGATTGTCCCAGTAAAACGAGGTGCGCAGCAGTGTGAGTGGCAATCCATCGAAAAACGCATTCGCGTCGGCCTTCGCGTCGAAGTGCGGAACGCGGTATTTCTCCTGCAGCATCGGCATGCGCGTATCAGCTGGATCCATGTATTTGCGCGTGTCTTCGAGCGTGCTCCAGATAACGTGCTGTACGCCCGCTGCTCGCGCCGCGTCGGCCAGATTCTTTGCCTGCTCGATTTCCTTGGCACCCGAAAAGTGCTCCCAGAAGTTGGTCACGCAAAAAGCACCGTACGCGCCCGTGAAAGCTTTGGTCAGGCTTTCTACGTCATCGAGATCGGCGACGACGATTTCGGCGCCCTCGGTAAGCAACACACGCGCCGCGTCCGACCCCGCCTTACGCGTAATCGCTCGGCACGCAAATTCATGCGATGAATCTTTAAGTATTGCGTGGGCGAGCCCGCCGCCCTGCGCACCGGTGGCACCAACAACGGCAATGATTTTGGGAGAGGTCATCGTGGACGGTCAAGTTGAGTGGAAGTCGGCGCCGCATTTGGTCGAATGATTACCGAGCTAGAGGTAATCGCGCATCACTCACATTGTCCAGACGGTACTCTTTGTTCCCATACCGTCAGTCCGTGGGGCATTTGCCCACGACCAAACCGCCAAAGTGCTTTGCGATGATTACAGAAACAGAGCCGCCGACACAATCAGTGCAATCAATTGACCAACCACGACGTCGCCCGGAAAGTGCACGCCGAGTGCAACCCGACTTGCTCCGATGAAGAATGCGACCAGCACGATGATTGGTGCCGCTGCCGGAAAAAGAATGGCGTACGTGATGGCCGTTGACATGGCCGCGCACGCGTGACCGCTCGGAAACGAAAATTTGTCGGGAATAACAACCAACGCTTCAAGCGACATAGACGCCGAAGGTCGAACGCGTTCAGCGCGCCTTTTGATGATGCGAACAATGATGTGCGAAAGTGCGAGCGAGATTGCACTGCGAACAAATAACGGTTGACCAATTCCAACTGTCAGCAGCGCAAATGTCATCGCAATCGAGAACCGTGCGCCGCCCAGGTGTGTCAACGTCAGCCACCATGCACAGTGCGCGCGTGAATGACTTTTGCCGAGCACAAAACGCGCCATCAACGCGCGATCGTGTGCATCGAGCCGAGCCAGCAGCGGTTGCGAAGTGACGATAGACATTGCTCATAAGAGAGCCTATCCCGTGTTCCGGAACGATGGTGATCGGGAAACGGCGGTGTAACGCACGTGTGCCCGTTTGATATCGCCTAAGCGCGTCCGAGTGCCAGGTAATCACCAAGCAGTCCGTTCCAGATGCGATCCCACGTATTCGATTTCGCGAACTCAAGCGCCTTATCACGCGGGCGAGCAC
>JBDTTO010000420.1:0-4038 GCA_039930585.1 Gemmatimonadaceae bacterium | reverse complement strand
ACAGCCGTTTAGCGGTTCAGCTGCACTGCTGGTCGCTATTTGGCTGCGGGTGCCGAAGGCTATTTGGCTGCGAGTGCTGCTCGCAAATGCCGCTTGGCTGCTGCCGTATTTGTCATGGGCACGGTGCTTAACAGCGGAAGGGCATTAGCGGCTTAACAGCGGAATGAGCTGCCCCAGGTTCGGTGGACAGTGAGTTAAGCTACTGCGTGTTGTTGCTCAAACTCGAGCGGACTGATGTAACCGAGTTTGGAATGCCTCCGGGTCGTATTGTAGAAGCGCTCAATGAAATCGAAGATGTCTGCCCGGGCTTCATTGCGCGAGCGATAGTGGTGTCGATGCACGCGCTCCGTTTTGAGCGTCGAGAAGAAGCTCTCGGCGACGGCGTTATCCCACACATTGCCGGCGCGGCTCATACTGCACGTGACGCCAATGTCGCGTAGCAGTCGTTGAAACTGCGCGCTCGTGTATTGCGACCCCCTGTCCGAATGATGGACGAGCGCTTGTGTGCGCCCTCGCCGCCAGACGGCCATCATGAGCGCATCCGCGACCAGTTGTGTGGTCATTTCGGATTGCATCGACCAGCCCACCACCCGACGCGAAAAGAGATCGAGCACGACCGCCACGAAGAGCCAGCCTTCGCGCGTCCAAACGTACGTGAAGTCCGCGACCCATTTTTGATTGGGCGCCGTGGCGGTGAATTGCCGATCCAAGATATTCGGTGCGAGCGTGTGCACGACGTCCGTGTGCGCATCCTGCGGGCGCTGGCGGCGCTTCGGCCGCGCGCGGAGGCCCGCGTATCGCATTAAGCGCGCGATGCGCTCACGGCCGCACCGGAGGCCCGCGTCACACACGTCCGGCCACACACGGCGCACACCATACGTGCGATCACTCGCGATAAAACTCTGACGCATCGCGACGACCACGGCGTCATCGAATTGCTCACGCGCAGACGGCGCGCGCGTGCACCAGGCATAAAAACCGCTGCGCGACACACCAAGCGCATCGCAGAGAACGTCGACCGGCCACGTGCCTCGGTGTTTCACGATGAAGCCGAATTTCACGTCGACTCCCTCGCGAAGAACGCGGTGGCTTTTTTTAAGATGTCACGCTCCATTTTCAAGCGCGCCACTTCGCGCCGTAAGCGCGTGATCTCCGCCTGCTCGGGCTTCTGCTGCCCGACGCCCGGGAACGGATGCGCCGCATCCAGCTCCACGGCTTTCAACCACGTGCGTAACAGATTCTGATGAATCTCCATTTCGTCCGCCGCTTGCGCCACCGACACGCCGCGCTCGCGCACTAACCGTACCGCTTCCTGCTTGAACTCCGCGTTAAACCGTCGCCGCGTCCGTTTCATGCACCACCTCCGATCCCAATGTAAACACCTTAAGTAGGTGTCCACGGAACTCGGGGCAGCTCAATCAGTGATCTTCAGCATCACATGATGCTCACCAACATCAAGCGCGCTGAGGTCCCACGAGGAGCAGCTTGTGCTCGTGTAGTCGCCCCCGTTCACCGCCCAACTGCACGTGTAAGAGCCATCGACTTCACTTATGTTGGTGAATGTCACAGAGCTAGGCTTTCGATAGCCTACTTCGCTGTAATTGTCGCCGTCGCCTGCATTCAGTTTCATTTTCGCCTTGGGGCAGGCAGGCATTGTAACGTCGTTGCCCTGAGTAGACTGCGATGATTCGTACAACACTGTTGATTGGGTACCAATCTTGAATAATGTGAGATTGGCTATGCCAATCATTCGCGACTTTCCAACAATTCCGCACTTAACGTTATTCGTCGAAGCGCTCGCACCGAGTGGGTCAACGACTCCGGCAAGCCTCGTGTAGGAAAAATCGTGATGGTACATCGAGCTCGAGTTCAGCGGCGAGCCAATTCCGCCACTTCCGATCAGCTGAACTTGGAGCGTATCAAATCGTTCAGTAATCCAACCCCCGAATGTGACAAACCCTCCGGCGCTAAACGAGGAACGATCGCCGGTGAATGAACTCAACGGCGCGGGCACCGACAAGATTGGGCCGGGCGAACCCGCTTGAATAAATTCAGAATCAGTGGGCCATCCGGGATTAACTTCGCGCCGAAAGCCCGTATCCGGCGAAAACGGATCAACAGATTTCGATTCACCACAACCAACAACAAGCAATGCAAGTAACGTTAGCATCCACCCGCGAACGGTCGTCATTTGAATCCTCTCAGGCAAATTTCTGTGTAAGTTCACGCAACTGCCCCAATCGGGGCAGCGCCGATCATAATTAAGCGCACAAGAATCGTCAATCACGCACATTAGTGACACCCAGCACACTGGACAGTCTCTTGTTGAAGTCAGTCGATCGCTCTCTTTACACGATCGCTACAACGTAAGGTCGCGTGTGCAAATAATGTCGTGACGACGGAATCGGAATTTGACCTTTTGTAACCAGCGGTTACGAAAAAGAATGTTGAGTCAGATTCACGCACGAGCAGCGGCCTGAAATTCAGCATGTGGGCATCGTAGGTGTTTATTTTTTCCGCGCCGACATAATCACCCACATAAAACTGAATCGTATTTCGAAGGCTATCATCGGGAATCGCCCAAACGATGTACTTTTGCGATAGTGCAAGAACTCCGGTCACGGACGCAGAACTATGTTCAGCGAGTATCGATTCGCTTACAACCTTCTGGGCAGAATCAAGCGCCACTTTTACCACGTGTTTCAATGGTTTACCTGCGATTTGTTTCAGCATAGTGACGTACGTTTTGTTACCAGAAGTGATGACTTCGTTTCGAGTCACATATTCGGATGTGTCGGCATAAACAAGCGTCATTTCCGGTGAGTGCGTAAACGACGACATAAACAGCGCATCCGGCCGATTTCGATTTCCGTAGAATGCCGTCTCCGTAAAATATGCGACAGGGGTGATTGAGTCTCGCCTCAATGCGGTGGTGACGTTCTGCGGCATCAGCGTTGTATGGACAGTGTCTTGTCTCGCGAGTTCGTTGCCGTGAACACCAAATCGTATCAGCACCAAGCCATTCGTCTCAACGGATGCGGACCCACCACGACTCACGCGAGTGGTGTTGCCAACCGCCAGGTACACGCTGTCACGCAGCGAGACGAGGCCAGTGTTGGTCAAACGCGACAGTGATGCGCCGTCAAGCTCAGCGACGACGCGGCTGTCTCTCCATGCGCCGCCGACTAGATGAGAATACCAAAGCAATGTGCGCTTGGCGCGATGTGCCGGCGTCGAATCCCTACTCCACTGCCGTTCACCATAAATGAAATGCCATCCGCCCTCACCGTCGCCCACCGCGCGTCCATCCCACGCGGTGTCACGTTGGTCACGGAGTGGCGGTAATGGAATGGGCAGATAGTGGCCGTGTGATTCGCGAATGAAGCCAAATGTTTTCGTCGATGAGGCCGAAGTGCCATTCTGATGAGCCCAACCGGTCGCACCCGTAAATATTGCTTGCTGACCTTCCTGCGCGACCGCATAGGCATCGACCGTCAGAACTCTACCGTCCTGAAGTTGGGCGGGCTCGACCGAATCTACCTTCACCGAACATTCCGCACGCGGTAGACTCTCACCGCCCACCTCCGTGCATGAAGATGCGGCTACGCTAACTATGACGGTAATTCCTGCCAAACTTGCTAATATTTTCGCCACATCGATCTCCATTCGGATGAATTTCACTACTCAGGTATCACTTGATTCTCCTCAGCCCGGCACCCCTTCCTCCGCCGCCATCGCCCGTTTGGTTTCTGGCATCGTCACATACACAACCAGCGACAGCACGATGCACGCGGTGACGTACCAGTAAAACCAGCTTTCATGCCCCGCATTCTTGAACCACAATGCGATGTATTCCGCAGTGCCACCAAATACCGAAACTGCCAACGCGTACGGAAGTCCGACGCCAAGCGCGCGAATTTCCGCAGGAAACAGCTCGGCCTTTACTACGGCGTTGATGGCGGTGTAGCCGCTCACGATCAACAGCGCCAATGAAAGCAACAACACGGCGCTGAGCACACTACCCGCGCTGCTGAGTGT
>JBDTTO010000419.1:0-4046 GCA_039930585.1 Gemmatimonadaceae bacterium | reverse complement strand
TTTTAATCCTGACGACCTGCGAAAGGCCGACGCGATCGAAGTCGTGCTCGGTCAAGGTGCCAAGCCGGGCGGCGGGGGAATGCTGCTTGGGCAAAAAATCAGCCCGCGGGTTGCGCGCATGCGAAATCGAAGTGTCCGATCCTCTCGCGGCCTCTACGGCACTTGAAGCGAGCCCAGACATAGACGAGGTGTCCTTCTTCGGTCCGATCCTGCGGATCACCACCAAGCACTGAGCCAATACCTACCTGAACGTTGCGGCCCAGCGTTACGTTTTTTTCAAGGGTCGCCCGCGCAGCAACCGATGATCCGTCACCCAACACGCAGCCTGGGCCAATGATCGCCCACGGACCAACAGTGACACCTTCGCCAAACTTTGCGTCAGCGTCGACAATCGCGGTCGGATGCACCGAAGCGCTGATCGAGCTCGTCATCGATCGCGCGCAATTGCAGCCATATCGGCTTCGGTAACAACTTCGCCGTCAACTTTCGCAACGCCGTGCAATCGGCAAACAGTTCCGCGAAACTGCAGCACGTCAACTTCAATGCGCAACTGATCGCCAGGCTTTACCGGTCGGCGAAACTTCACGTTATCCAGCGACATGAAGTACACAACTTTGTTTTCAGGATCCGGAACAGAGCCCATCAACAACATGCCGCCCACCTGCGCCATGGCTTCGATAATCAGCACGCCCGGCATGATGGGATGTCCCGGAAAATGCCCCTGAAAGAACGGCTCGTTGATCGTCACGTTCTTGAGCCCCACAATGCGCTTCTTCTCTTCGATCTCAAGAATGCGATCGACCAGAAGAAACGGATAGCGGTGCGGCAGCACCTTCATGATGTCTTCAACAGTAAGCACAGAAGTTTCCCGTACGGCGTGTTGCAACAGTGCGCGCACCAGTGCAACGGTACCGCGGTGACTTGGTTTAACAGCAGTAATGCGCGCTCGCACGCGAGCAGCAGCCAACACGAGATCGCCGACCATATCGAGCGCCTTGTGGCGCACGAATTCATCCGGCCAGCGCAACTCGCCATCCACGACAGCATCCGCACTCAGCGCGATGGCGTTTTGCGTTGAGGCTCCTTGAATCAACCCCTTCGCACGCAGCGCCTCGACTTCATGGAGAAATCCAAACGTGCGCGCCGCTGCAATATCGCGTGAAAACACGTCAGGCGTAACGCGAAATTCTCCGCGCTGCAGTCCAACCAGCGGGTGCGGAAAATCAATGGTAACGTCCAGTTCCAGCGCAGATGACGGATGAGCCTCGTAAACTGACTCTCCGTCGACCACGCGAATCGACTTCCGGAGCACCAACCAGTCGGGCCGGCCACCGTTCGCTACAAGCCCAGCTCGCAACAACGCCTCCAGAAACGGCTGCGCACTCCCGTCCATAATTGGCGGTTCGGCGTCACTCATCCCGATTTCCAGATCATCAATGCGAAGCGCACCAACGGCGGCAAGCACGTGCTCTACCGTGTGCAGTGCGTCATCACCTCGGCCGAGTTGAGTGCGACGTTCGGCTTCTACCGCGACGTCGGCACGGGCCGGAATGATTGCGGAGCCAGGACGATCATCGCGCCGGAAAAACACTCCAGCGCCCGAACGTGCTGGGCGGAACGTCAGCGTACACGGCGCGCCCATGTGCAGACCAATGCCAGCCACGCTCGTCTCTGCCCCAATGGTGACACGCTCACCGCCTGACAGCGAACGGGATGGCTCCAACGCTTCGGCCGCACGAACAATCACTCGTTATCTCCACTCCGTGACAACAGCTTTTCCAGCGGACGCACAAGTTTAACCAAACGCGCCACCGCTGCGTGCGATCGGAGCTGTTCGCGATGCGGTCGTGCGGGATACCCCGACCAGAATTCGTTCGCTGGAACATCGCCAAGCACGCCGGCCTGGCCGCCAAGTATTGCCTTCGTACCAACAGTCACGTGGCCTTGAAGCCCCGCCTGACCGCCCATCTGCACGCCATCTTCGAGGCGGGCACTGCCAGCGATGCCAACTTGCGACGCGAGAAAGCAGCCGCGGCCAATGCGTACGTTATGCGCGATCTGACACAGGTTATCGATCTTCGTACCAGCGCCAATGATGGTGTCATCAATGCTGCCGCGATCGACGCAAGTGTTGGCGCCAATCTCAACGTCATCGCCCAACACACAGCGCCCAACGTGCGGGACGCGCTTGCCAGTACTTGTCACCCAACCAAATCCTTCGCGCCCGATCTGCGCGCCGGCGTGAACAACAGCACGCGCACCAATTTCCACGCGCGGATAAATCACGCAGTGCGGATGTAATCGTGCGTCTTCGCCAACCGTGGTTTCTTCACCCACCACAACATGCGCACCAACCCATGCACGGTTGCCCAACACCACGCGATCACCAATGACGGCAAATGGTTCGACACACACGCCTTCGCCAATAACAGCCAGCGGTGAAACAACTGCCGTTGGATGAATACCGGCCACTCGCGGATCGGGCCGATGAAAATGCGCGAGCAGCGCGACCATCGCATCAACCGGTTTGTCGACGATGATGCGAGTGAGTGGTGTTCCCGGAGTCTCCGCCAGTTCGCGCGCGACCAACACGACACCGGCTGCCGTTTTTTCAAACCAGTCAGCGTATCGCGTGTTCGAAAGAATGCTCAGCTCAGTCGGGCCAGCGCGATCAAGCGGCGCAACCCCGATTACCTCAACGCTTGCATCACCGATCAAGTCTCCACGAACCTGCTCCGCAATAGCAGCAGCGGTGACAGGCTTTCGCCAGTCACCGCCGTTGCTTTCACTCATGTGCGGTTCTGCAATCACTTCGTCGTCGGCGGCTTCTTCGTTAAGCCGGCTGGAGCAACCGCTGGACCTGTTGGGGCCTTCGTCGCTGCGGCGGCCTTCGGCGCTGGCATCTTGGCCAAACGCGCTGCAATGATATCCGTCTTGTCGAGATTCTTGTCGATCGCCGCAATTCCCTGGCCGCTTGCAACGTCAAAAATCATCGTCAAACCGTTCTCGGCGCGATAATCTTCGAGCGCCTTTTGCATCATCTCCTGCAACGGCTGCTGCAATTCGCCCTGACGATCGTCAAGCTGCGCCTTGATCTTGTCAGCTCTTTCCTGGAAGGCGTTCTGCTTGTCTTTCAAGACCTTGAGTTTTTCAGCTTTCGGAAGGAGCGCTGACTCCTTTTCGTATGCGTCGCTCAACTTCGCGATGGTGTCTTCCATCGCCTTGAAAACTTCCTGCGCAGCAGCGCCTTCCTTTTGTAATTGTGCAGCTGCTTCCACGCGTCCAGGTACTACCTGGAAAAGCTGCTGCGAATTGACGTACGCGATCTTCATCCCCGTCTGCGCTTGTGCCGACGCGGCAGTCGCAGCGAGTAGCAGAGAGCATACACCAGTAGTGAAAAATTTACGCATCAGTTATCCCCTAGAAGATCTGGCCGAGCCGGAAGTGAAATTTCCACCGCGGGTCCGGTACCACGCGGCCTGTGGCTTGATCGATAGTTGTTCGATCAAAGCCGTATGCGATATCCAGACCAAGCAATCCCAATGGCGTTTTGGTCGTGCCGCTGAAACCGGCTGACCGATACAAACGCGTCGGGTTGAACTGTCTTGCTGTGGCCCAGTTATTACCGGCGTCGGTAAATACGTTGAGATAGAGCGCATCACTTACACGGAAGCCCAGCTCGCCCGTAAGCGTAAGGAACGCACTACCAAATGACGTTTGACTGCCTGCTGAATACTGACTGCTGGCGCTGTCGTATCCAAACGGCGTAATGGAAAACTCATCATAGCCGCGAACTGACTGCCCGTATTGTACACCACCAACAGCGAATTTCTGCTGAAAGAAGAACGCGCCCGCATTGCCGAAGAGAGCGCCCGCGTTGGTCTTGAGTCCGACAACAAATTTTGGCGATGACGTCTGGCTCGATCCCACCTGAGCAAGCGTGGCGTACGCCCGCGCTTCAGCCGTCACACGCTGGAAATTCACGGTGCCGCCCAGCGGTCCACCGGACAAATCAACGGTAACGGTGCGCAGCGATCCAGCGGTCG
>JBDTTO010000418.1:0-4057 GCA_039930585.1 Gemmatimonadaceae bacterium | reverse complement strand
GCAGGATGCCATTTTGCCCGCCTACACCCATATGCAGCGCGCTCAACCAGTCAGTGGAGCGCATTGGTTGCTGTCGCACTTCTGGCCGCTCGATCGCGATCGTCAGCGCATTGCAAACGCGACCAAAACCGCGTCGGTATTGCCGTTGGGCTCGGGAGCGATCGCCGGCTGCGCATTTCCCGTTCAGCGCGTGTTGCTCAAGGAGTCGCTGGGCTTTGGTGCGGTATCTCCGAACAGCATTGACGCCACTGGTGATCGTGACTTTGTCGCGGAAACGATCTTTGCCTGCGCGATGCTCGCGGCGCACTGCTCACGCATTGCCGAAGATCTCATCGTCTACGGCTCGAGCGAGTTTGGATTCGTGAAATTCGGCGACCAGTTTTCCACGGGCAGCAGCATGATGCCGCAAAAACGAAATCCCGACGTATTCGAGCTCGCGCGCGGTTCCGGCGCACGCATGCTCGGCCACCTGGTCACGATGCTTGGCACGATCAAGGGATTGCCCAGCGGTTACAGCAAGGATCTGCAGGACGACAAGCGCGTGCTGTTTGATTCGATCGACACGATGTTGCTTGTGCTCCCGGCAATGGCCGGTGCGATTGCCGAATTGCGATTTGATCGCGTGCGGATGGGCGCGGCGGTGTCGAGTGCGATGATGGCAACCGATCTCGCCGATTATCTGGTGCGCAAAGGTGCCACCTTTCGTGAAGCGCACCACGCGGTTGGCTCGCTCATTCGCGCGTCCGAAGAAACAGGCGTCGATCTCGCCGATTTTCCGGCTGAGCGTTTTACGCAGGCGCATGCGTTGTTTGGGGCGGATGCACGCGACGCACTGGGTGCGCAAGCGTCGCTCAATTTGCGTGAAGTGATTGGTGGAACGGGACCGAAGGCCGTCGCGGCGCAGTTGGTACAGGCGCGCGCAAGCTTGAAGCCTACGGAAGCGCCGCGCGGCAACGAGCTGGAAGCGCGGCCGACAGCGAGATAGTTGGGAGCATTTGGAATGTGAAAACGCCTCCGTGATTTCGAATCACGGAGGCGTTTCTTTTTCAGCTCGCGACGCTACCAGCCGTAGCCTATTCCAATGCGAAAAGTAGGAATTACGCGCGACGTGCCATCAAGCTCTTTCTTCGATGCAAGGAATCGTTTTCCACCGCCGCCAAGGGCCAGCATGGTGCGGTGCGTGCTGCCCAGTGCCCACTGATATGCGAACTCCAAACCAACAGCCGGAGTCGTGATCGCTTTGCGCTTCGTTCCACACTCGGACGACGCAGAGCTGCTCGTTGTCGACCCGAGCAGAAACACGCAATCGTTGCCGAAGTTATTGTCATCGAAGTTCAGATGCGTGACTCCGACGGACATTGCCATCTCAAACCCACGCATCGCGCGTTCGTTCGGATACAATCGGCCTTTCAGTTCGAAATTGGTGTAGCGATTGTCGTCGAAATCGACATAGCTGAAACCACCACCCAGCGTGAGCGTGTTGTTCACGCGTTGCTCGTATTCGCCCGAAACCCAACCAGCGAGCACGAAAAACGGATTCACCGTGAACGCGTGTTTGGGACCGTCTGATGCCGATGATGATTGCGCCGACAATGCCGGTGCGATCGACGTCGCGCACACCCCTGCAAGCACGGCGGCCGCAAGAACCCGCGAAATCCGGCGATTGGTCGAACGAGATTTGAGGCGCGAAAACTGCATGATTTGGTGGTTGAAGTAGTCCTGTCAAAGCAACAGCAGACCTATCCGATAGGACACTCATCGTACGCGACGGGTTCGCTTTGAGTTTGAGTCAGGTTGACCCAACACAAAGTAGGTCTAGTGGTTTGTACCCGCCGTCATGCCGAGAAGAGCCATTGCCGCCGCCCGGCCACCGCGCGCTGCGCCCTCCAACGAACTGGAATGGAGCAGCTCACTCGCACGCCAAAGTCCTCGCACGTTGGACGAAATGGCCGCCGGCGATGGTTGGAATCCCGGCGGTTGTACGAACTGCGAATACGGCACTCTCCAAATGACCGCGAGTTTCATTTCCGGAAGTGGTGATGCGGACGCAACCGTCGCAAAGTGTGCCAACTCCTTTCGCGCGGACTGCTCCAACAGTTCGTCACTCATGTGCGCGGCTTTACCCAATGCAGTCGCCACAAGTAACGACTTTCCCGGCGCATACTCCGGAGCAACTTCGGTCAGCGTGATGGCATGGCTGATCACCGCATTCATGTCGCCGTTGAGCCACAAACTCTTGCCTCGCAGCGGAGCGCGATTCGACACGAAATAGAGCGAGGTGTCGCCAACGCCTGTCGCACCTGCATCCATCACAACCCCTGCCGTTGACGCCAACGGGACCGCGGCTGGCGTAGCGACTGCGAGCACCACATCAACCGCCGCAAGCGTGCTGCCGTCATCAAGAACGACACCCTGCACTCCCTGATCATTCGTCAGCAATGAACGGACACATACTCCCGTACGAACAGCACCTTCTGGCAATAGATCGGCCAATTGCTGCGCAATCGCGCCCATGCCGCGCGCGGGAACAGCCGTATCGCCTTCGGATAACATCTTGAACGAGAACAACAGAATTCCCGCATTCGTGCTCAGCGTGCGATCCAACAGAATGCCACCGTAAAATGGTGCGAAGAATCCGTCGATAACCGTTGCGCTGAATCCACGTTCGAAGAGAAAGTTGCGTGTGCTGATACTGGTATAACTCGAATCAAAACACTCTTCGATGGTGAGCTGTTTCGCAAAACGACGAAGCGCGAGCAATCGCAACTTGTCGGCCATCGGAATAACGCCTGGTGCGACAGCATCCATCAGCAAAGTGGGATCACGCAGTGCATCACCAATCAACGATTGGCGACCATGCGAGATGACGTGCGCCGCTGGACGAAACGAGCGGAGTTGGAGAGCCGGAATATCGAGATAGGACTTGAGCGTCGGGTACGCGGTGAACAGCACCTGAAATCCGTGGTCAATGATGCATCCATCGATGACGGAGCTGCGCGCACGACCGCCAACGTCATTTTCCTTTTCAAGCACGACAACAGATTTGCCGGCGCGCATTAGTTCAATGGCGCACACAAGGCCCGCAATTCCAGCACCAACCACAATCACGTCTGCCACGCCTGAGTCTCCCGTCGGCTTCCCGCTACTTCAGTTCATGCACTCCGATAATGAAATATTCCGAATCGCCAAAACACGATGATGGAATGCCGACGTGTTGCTGATAGTCCAGACTCACTTGTCTGCCGCTCAGCGATTGCAACAGGCGTGCGATTGAATCGCTGCGCACCGTAAACTGAAAACTATCCGAGCGAAAACCTTTGAGGTCGGTGTAAAGCACACCTTCCCAGGTTTTGCAGATATACCCTTTCTTGGAAACCTTCTGCACATATCCCGGACGCACGCCTTCGGAATAGCTCCAATTGAGCGTGCTCACCGACCACAGCGCGAACACGACGACGGGCAGCATGACGAGTGTAAGCAAGAGCAATTTCCCCCAGTGCCGCCGCTTGAATGACTGGCGCGGCGCCGAAGGTGCCGAGTCAGGGCCATTGTCAGTGGCAGAGGCGTCATCTGCTGCGCTACTGCCGTCGTCCGGACCAGAATGGGGATCAGTCATGGGTCGGAAGTTGGGGGGCAGCCCCATGGTGCGCTAGCTTTGTTACAGAGAGACTTGATGACAATCTGGACACTCGGCTAGTTAATCAGCACGCAGTCCGGCACTCCATCGCGATTCCATCGCAGCAGTCTCCGCGCCAGTAACTCTATTCAGAACGAGCGAAACGTGTCCTTCCGTTCCAGACGACCCTCCACTTCGGTTTTGATTCGCGGCGTGCCGGTTGGCGGCGCACATCCAGTGGTGGTGCAGTCCATGACCAACACCGACACCGCGGACGCGGCTGGAACCGCGCAACAAGTCGCCGAGTTGTACGAAGCCGGTTCGCAGCTTGTGCGCATTACGGTGAATAACGACGAAGCCGCGCAGGCGGTTCCGGAAATTCGTCAGCGCCTCGTTGATCGCGGACTCGATGTGCCCATCGTCGGCGATTTTCATTACAAC
>JBDTTO010000417.1:0-4058 GCA_039930585.1 Gemmatimonadaceae bacterium | reverse complement strand
GGCCAACGGCTTGAGCTCATCCGGCAAACTCTCCTCCGACACCATCTCGGCGCGATTCACCAGCACGGGCAACACACGCACGTTTGGATCGGCCAGCGCTTTGGCAACTTCCAATCGAACAAAATCATTCGGGTCATCAATACGACGTGTGCCATCTGGTCGCGGCCCCATCCAGCGACTACCCATCACCACGACCACAACCGCCGCTTGCTCAAGCGAGTATTGCAATACCTGCACGAAGTCGGCGCCCGGGGCGATGGAATCGATGTCCATGAACACACTCGCGGCTCCCAGCTGCTGTACCAGCGCGTCGTGGAGACGACCGACGTGCCCCGAACTGTCGTCGCGGCGATAACTGATAAAAATCTTGTCGCGGGAACCCGTCATGGCGATCGCTGGCGGCGGCGCGCAGTCAATTTCATGCGCAGACGTTGCGGCACAAAACCCGCCTGCGCAAGCACCCTTTCTCATTCGGACAACCCTTTACGCGTGGTGCCTGTCTGACCAGCTAACCCAACGGTTCGCTACTTGTCGTCTCCTCCCGCCCGCTGCAAATGTTCGTGCGCTCCCCGACTGAATGGCGAAACCGCCTTCCACGCGTGATTTCCGCGCTACTGCTTGCGGTTGCTTCAACCAATGCCTCCGCGCAGGACGCGCCTGATGTGGTGAAAGGTCGAGTCATGGGTGACTCAGGCAAGGTGCTCTCGGCAGCGACCGTGATCATCACGCGCGGCCCCGATCGCCTCACTCAACAAACGTTCACTGATACGGCGGGTTTGTTCAGTCAGCGCTTCGATCCGGGCACTGGCGACTATCTCGTGTACGTCTCGTATCCCGGTTTCAAGCCGGAACGGCGCCGTATTCTGCGCAAAACTGACGAGCGCGAACTCGTGGCCGATTTCACACTCGCGCGCGATCTCACCGTGCTCGCTGCGGTAAAAGTGACAGCCGTGAAACCAGTGCGCGCCAACAATCGCATTGCAACCGGATCACCCGAAACCGGCGCATCAGAAAAATGGGCCGACGGCGTATCGGGGCAACTCTCGCCTGCAATCACCGGCGACCTGAACGCACTCGCCGGCACATTTCCCGGCGTCACGCTCACGCCAGGTGGGCCCTCGATGCTTGGTGCGCCCAGTACGTCGAATCTCACCACGTTGAACGGGATGGCGCTGCCGAGCGGAAGTTTGCCGCGCGCGGCGCGCACAGAAACGCGCGTTACCGGTGCAACGTTTGACCCAACGCGTGGTGGATTTGCGGGCGCAAACATAGACGTGCGATTGGGCGCCGGTGATCGGAATTTTCAACGGCTCAACGGCTATTTCACGCTTGATGCGCCAGCGTTGCAATTCACCGATGCAGTCGGTCGCTCACTCGGTCAGCAGTCCACGTCATTTCGCGCAAGTCTTGGTGCAGATGGCGAATTGATTCGGAAAGTGTTGCTGTACAACACCGCCATCGATGTTGCGCGGAACTCCAGCACGCCCGCAACGTTATTTGGCGCCAACGATGCAACGCTGCTGCAAGCTGGCGTCTCGCCCGATTCAGTGCGTCGTTTGATTGCGATTGCCGGTCCGCTTGGACTGCCGCTCACGAGCGCGGAACTTCCAACGGAACGTGCGCGCAATTCTGTCACGTGGCTTGGCCGAATCGACGACACGCGTGATTCGCTGCGCCGGCTCACACTCACCACGTTCGCCAGTTACGCACGCGACGGCGCGTTGGGTTACGCGCCACTGGTCGCGCCAGCCAGCGGTGGAAAACGCACGGATAACACGATGGGCGGGCAATTTGTGTGGGGTACGTTTGCTGGTCCCGGTCATCGCGTATTGTCCGAGACGCGAATGGCAGCAAGTCGCGTTGCCAATGTCACCGATGCGTACACATTGTCGCCGAGCGCGACGGTGCTTGTGCGATCGGCCACACTTGATGGGCAGAGTGATGTCAGTGCGCTCACACTGGGCGGCAGTCCATATCTGGCGAGCGACAACTCGCAATGGACGCTGGAAGGCGCGAACGAAACCGTGTGGAATGCGCGTGGCACGAAGCATCGTTTCAAAACGCTGCTGTGGGCGCGCGGCGACGGCATCACGCAACAAACGTCCAACAATACGATTGGTTCGTATTCGTTCAACTCGCTGGCCGACCTGCAGGCCAATCGTCCGTCGTCATTTTCGCGTACACTCACGCAAAACGAACGCACTGGTACGGCGTGGAATTCCGCGATGGCCTTTGCACATCAGTGGATTCCAAGTCGGTGGTTCAATCTGCTATACGGCGCTCGTGTTGAAGGCAGTGCATTTGGTGACGCACCAGATCGCAATGTCGCGCTCGAAAATTCACTGGGCGTAAAAACCGGAGTCGCTCCGTCGCGGGTGCACGTCAGCCCACGAGCGGGATTCACCTGGTTGTACAATCGCGACAAGGACAACGGGAACGGCCAGAGTCAGAATCAGGTCGGCAAGTTCTATCGCAATCCAACGGGCACTGTGCGCGGTGGCATTGGCGAGTTTCGTGATTTGCTTCGTCCAAACATTCTCGCCGATGCACGCGCTGGCACGGGACTCGCCGGCAGCACATCAACGTTGACGTGTGTTGGCACCGCAGTTCCGATTCCTGACTGGGATTTGTTTGCGACCAACACCGGCGCAATTCCAACACGCTGCGCCGACGGCAGCGGTGCGCTGGGCGAGCGCGCACCCAGCGTCACGTTGATTGACCCGGGTTACGATGTGCCGCGCAGCTGGCGCGCCTCGCTTAGCTGGATGTCATCAGTCAATAATTTCCTTGTGAAAATTGACGCACTCACGTCGTACGATTTGTCGCAACCCAGCAACATCGATGCAAACTTCTCAGGCGTATCCCGTTTCACATTGGCAGGCGAAAATAATCGCCCGGTGTTCGTATCTCCCGCGTCAATCGACCCGAACAGCGGCAGCGTTTCCGCCACCGAATCTCGCCGCGACGCCACGTTTGGTCGCGTTGGTGTGCGCAACAGTGATTTGCGCGGGTACGGTTCACAGATGACGTTCAACGTAACGCCGGACGTCTTCAAGTATCGTCCAAAACACTGGTGGTTTGCATCGGCTTCCTACACGATCCAAACCGTCCGGCAGCAATTTCGCGGCTTTGACGGTGCAACGCTGAACGATCCACGTACCAAGGAATGGGCCGCCGGCCAGAACGACGCCCGACACGCGTTCGTGCTGCAGAGCGGAACAAGTGTTCCGAAACTTGGCACGTTCACCATGTTCGCTCGCGTGCAATCGGGATTGCCATTCACACCGCTCGTGCAGGGCGATATCAACGGCGACGGCCGCTCAAACGATCGTGCATTCGTTCCCAATGCGTCAACCGAAAGTGATCCAGCGCTTGCGACGCAAATGCGCGCACTGCTCGCGTCCTCAACCGGAAACGTTCGCGAGTGTCTCGTGGCGCAGCAGGGAACGGTCGCCTCGCGTAACAGCTGCCGAGGGCCGTGGACGCAAGCATTGAGCATGCAGTGGCGTCCGAATTTGCCTCAAAAATTGTTGAAGCGCCGATTGAACACCAACGTATTTTTTGACAATCCGTTGGGCGGACTTGACCAGCTGCTGCACGGTTCGGATGGTTTGCGCGGCTGGGGCACGCAAGCCTACGCCGACCCGACGCTTCTTGTCACAAAGGGGTTTGACGCGAACGCGAAGCAGTTCAAATACGACGTCAATCCACGTTTCGGCGACACACGTGGCTCACGCACGCTCGCGCGGTCGCCATTCAAAATCACCATCGATTTTTCGGTCGATCTATCAGTCAATTACGATCTGCAACAGTTGCGCCGCGCGCTCGAGCCCGTGAAAGTTGGCAGCAACTGGGAAAAACGTTCACTCGATTCGCTGGCCGCTTTCTACATCAGCAACTCGTCAAACATTCACAAGATGCTGCTGGCTGAAAGCGATTCGTTGTTCCTGAGCAAGGCGCAAATCGCAACTATCCGCCACAACGACTCAACCTTTTCGCAAGGCGTACGCGATCTCTACCGACCGCTGGCCGACTATCTGTACACGATTCCGGGCGGC
>JBDTTO010000416.1:0-4067 GCA_039930585.1 Gemmatimonadaceae bacterium | reverse complement strand
GCCAACGAGCGAAACCAGAAACAGCCCTTCGCCACCGAACAGTGCGTTCTTGATGCCGGGCACTCGCTGAATGTCGTACGAGACGGACGGCTGAAATGCCATCAGACATCCGGTGTCTACGCGAAGCTGTTCGCCAGGCAAAAGGTCGACCGCGTGCAACGTGCCTGACGCGTGGAGAAACGCGAGTCCGTCGCCCGTCAGCTTCTGCAGGATGAACCCTTCGCCGCCAAAGAATCCTGCGCCAATCTTCTTGGTGAACGCGACGGTAATATCGATGCCGCGTGCGGCGCACAGAAACGAATCCTTTTGCGCCATAACCGTGCCGCCCCACTCGGTGAGCTGCAACGGCACAATCTTGCCCGGATACGGCGCAGCAAATGCGACGTCCGCTCGCTTGGTGCCAGCGTTGCCAAACAGCGTGACAAAAAACGAATCGCCGGCCAACACGCGTTTGCCCGCTCCAATCAGCTTGTCGAACAACGAACCACTTCGCGCGTTTGGATCGAGCGTGGTGGCCATTGTGATGCCTTCACGCATGAACATCATCGCGCCGGCTTCGGCAAAAACAGCCTCGCCCGGGTCGAGCGTGATTATGACTGCCTGCAAGTCGTCGCCAATGATCTGGTAGTCAATTTCGTCTGCCATCGGTTCCTCGGAAGTCGATCCGTGAAAAGGTGCGCTGATTCTGACGTAGCCAAAATGAGGCCTGGTCTCGCCAGCGCTGTTGGCTGTTGGTAGCGTGGTGCGGTAATGTTGAGCGAGCCCAGCGATCTCCGCGGGCGTTGAAACAGTTTAGCCGCGCGACTTTCGTTGCGTGAGGTGGCGATGGGTCGCTTAGTCGGATACTTCGTACGCGGGCTGGTGTTGCTGGTGCCCATCGCCGTTACAGCCTACGTCTGCTGGTGGATTTTTGTTACTCTCGACGGTTGGCTCGCGCCGCTGCTGACACAAATCTTCGACCGGGATATTCGCGGCGCCGGATTTGTGATCAACATCGTGTTGATCACGTTGGTTGGTTTTCTCGGCTCGACAATCATCACGAAGTCGTTCTTTGTGTTGTTTGAACGTGTGCTGGCGCGCTTACCGCTCGTGCGCCTGCTGTATTCAGCAACCAAAGATTTGTTGAATGCATTCGTTGGCGAAAAGCGTCGCTTCGATCAACCAGTTTCTGTTCGACTGTTTCCGGGCAACGACATTCAGATGTTTGGTTTTGTCACGCAGGAATCACTTGAACATCTTGGTCTCGCGGGCGTGGTGAGCGTGTATTGCCCGCACTCCTACGCATGGGCCGGACAAATGCTGGTGGTTCCGTCAAACCAGGTTGCGCCGCTGCATCAGGCCAGTTCGGACGTGATGGCTTTCATCGTGTCCGGTGGCGTGACCGGATTTCCGACCGCATCAAATACGTCGCCAAGCGTTCCACTCGTTACTCCCACGTCCTCCACGGAAGTGCCGCGATGAACAAACGCGTTGTTGGTCGTGCGCTCGCCGCAATGGTGCTGACAAGTTCACTCGCCAGTGCATTGCACGCGCAAGGCGGACGTGGTCGCGCCGATGTACCTGAACGCGTGGTGTTGTTGCAACCGAAAGCCGTATTTGATGGCACCACGGATGGGGTGAAGGAAGGTTGGGCTGTGCTCGTGCGCGGTCAACGCATCGCTGCTGTTGGTCCGCTGGCATCCATTACGATTCCGGCAGACGCTGAACGCATCGCACTTCCCGGAACAACGCTGATGCCCGGCATGATTGATCTTCACAGTCATTTGCTGCTGCATCCGTACGACGAAACCAACTGGAATGATCAGGTGTTGCGCGAGTCGCTCGCGTTGCGGGTGGCGCGGGCAACGAACCACGCGCGTGCAACGTTGATGGCCGGGTTTACCGCACTTCGCGATCTCGGTACTGAAGGCGCCGAGTATGCAGACGTAGGTTTGAAGGAAGCGATTGATCAGGGAATCATTCCGGGTCCGCGGCTCTTTGTAGCAACTAAAGCCATCGTCGCAACGGGTTCATATGGCCCGAAAGGATTCGGCGCAGAAATTGGCGTGCCACAAGGAGCTGAACAAGCCGATGGTGTTGATGGTGTGACGCATGTTGTGCGCGATCAAATCGCACACGGTGCAGACTGGATCAAGATTTACGCGGACTATCGCTGGGGTCCACGTGGCGAAGCGCGTCCGACGTTCAACGAATCTGAATGGAAAGCGATTGTCGAAACGGCAAACAGCAGCGGCCGACCGGTGGTCGCGCATTCAAGTACGGCCGAGGGCATGCGACGCGCGATTGAGGCGGGCGTGGAAACCATAGAGCATGGCGACGGTGGCACGGCGGAAACGTGGGCGCTCATGAAGAAAAAGAACGTTGCGTTATGTCCGACGTTGTCGGCCACCGAATCAACCACGCGCTACGGCGGTTGGAAGAAAGGTGTCGATCCGGATCCAGCGGGCATTGCGCGCAAACGCGCCATGTTCAAGGCAGCGCTGGCTGCGGGTGTCACCATGTGCAACGGCAGCGATGTTGGTGTGTTCTCTCACGGCACCAACGCGCTCGAACTTGAATTGATGGTTGAATACGGCATGACGGCCAACGCCGCGCTCAAAGCCGCGACCAGCGTAAATGCGAAGCTGCTGCACCGCGAGAATGATTTTGGCCGCGTTGCGCAGGGACTCCAGGCGGATCTAGTCGCAGTAGTCGGTGATCCGACGCAGGACATTCACAACATTCGGAACGTGAAGTTTGTCATGAAAGGCGGCGTGATTGCGCGGCGGGATTCGACGCCGTAATCCGGCACATTGATTGGGCGCCGTGAACGCATGGAAACCGTCACGGCGCTTCTGCAAATACATGTTTGCTAGTTCTTACGGCACTCGTTCAGCACGAGCTCGATCATCTTCATTGGAAAGCCGGCGTTCGGAGAATTCAAGAGTGCGTCCGCCTTGACCCTGATCGGTTCGCTGGACAACGCGCTTCGCCGGTTTTCGGCTGTGCCGAATCCCTGCACCGCATTGAGCGTTATACTGGTAAATGGGCCGAGCGGATTGGCTTCCGTAACGTCCTTGGAAAATGGCGCGCGCAAGTCGCCGCGGCCATCAGAATAATTTTGAATGTGATTCAGACTATCCACTACCACAACGACACTTCGGCTCGCAGTAGGATTCGTTCCAAACTTATAGCGATACGCTATTTGGCCGACTCCCGTCGGATGAGCCATTGGCGGTTCACAGTGTCCGCCAGTGTCCATTGGAGCAACGGCAGCTTGAAATTTGCTGATATCGCCCATCTTCGTGGGGCCCACACGCGTCACTCCGATTACAACCTGCGGCGGAGGTGACGGAGGATCTTGTGCACGCGCGCCTGACGTGACGAATGCGATGCTTAGAGCAAGCGCGGCGAATGAGCGAGTCATTTCGGATTTCCTCAAGAGTTTGACTGTGTAGACATCAACAAATGTTGCGCAAGAAAGTACGTCAACTGCCGAACCCGGCAGCGGTCGGCCGTTTCTGATTGTTACAACGTTCAGCGGCCGGTTGCGACAACTGATAATAATATGCAAGATACCCGCGCACGGGAGTGACAGGTTAACTGCCCACTATCACCTCTCCGCTGGAGAAACCGATATGTCGCGCTGGATTCGTCGGCTGGCGTACCTGCTGGGAACTGTGGTTGTACTGATTGTGTTATTGGCTGGATTTGTCAGCATGAAGAGTTCCAGCATGATGACAAAGAAATACAATCCGCCCGTGGAACCAATCACAGTCGTCAGCGACAGCACCGCACTTGCGCGCGGAAGCCACCTGGTCACGGTCGTTGGCAAATGCGTCGAATGCCACGATCAGGACCTCGGCGGAAAAATATTCGTTAACGATCCCGCCTTTGCGCGCATTGTCGCCAGCAATCTGACGAAAGGAAAAGGTGGGGTCGGTTCCAAGTACACGGACGCCGAGATGTCGGTGGCGATTCGTCATGGCATTCGGCGCGACAGTACGTCCGCGCTGCTGATGCCGTCTGCCGAGTATCAAGTGTTGTCGGATGAAGACGTTGCTGCTGTTATCGCGTACGTTCGTTCG
>JBDTTO010000415.1:0-4069 GCA_039930585.1 Gemmatimonadaceae bacterium | reverse complement strand
AATCGATCGCATACAACACCGTGGTCTTTGCGCCGGACACACTGTTCGTGTACGCCGTTCCACCAATGGCCGGCGCCAGCAATGCACCCGCGTCCGTTAACGCGTAGGTGAGAGTCGCATCGGTTGCGGCTGTTGATCCATCCGTCGCACCGCCCAACGCCGGAGAGCCGTTGGGCGCCCTCCTACGCAGCGGGATATCCCCTCTACGTCACCACCATCGCTACTGGATCTCTATAACTTGTTCTTCCTCCGATGCGCTTTTTGCGCCCGGAGCCATCGGCGTGCGGCAGACGCCCGCTTTCCCTCGAAACACCACCGCCATGTCACTACTCGATCAGCTCACACAGTCACTCGGCCCGAACGCACTGCAGCAGATCAGCCAGAAGCTGGGCACCGATTCCGGAACCACCAACAGTGCGATCAGCGCGGCGTTGCCCGTGTTACTGGGCGCACTGGCCAGCAATGCTTCAACACCCACTGGTGCGAATGCACTGAACAATGCTTTGGATCAACACGATGGCAGCGTGTTGGATGATGTTGAGGGCGCGATGAGTCAGGGAAGCGGCGGCATAGGTGAAAAGATTCTTTCGCACGTGCTCGGCAACAAACAACCGGCAGTCGCGAACGGTATTGGCAACGCCACGGGATTGGATGCGGGCAAAGCAACCGCACTGCTCGCGATGCTGGCGCCACTGGTCATGGGTGCATTAGGCAAAGCACAGCGCACCAACGGACTCGATGCTGGTGGACTTGCGTCAATGCTTGGGCAGGAACGGAACCACATTACGAGCAGTGGCGGTCTTGGTGGATTGCTTGGCATGCTCGACCAGAACAAGGACGGATCACTTGTTGATGATGTAATGGGAATTGCCGGCAAGATGTTCGGCAAGCATTAATCATCGGCCGTAACGCGCAACACAACACGACACAACACAATCAAAACGGGCAGCGTTGCATCATTCGCAGCGCTGCCCGTTTGTTTCTTTACGTCATACTGAACGACTAGTAGCGATAATGCTCCGGCTTGTACGGACCGTTCTGCGAAACGCCAATGTACGACGCCTGATCGGGACGCAACTCGGTGAGTTTGACGCCAAGTTTTTCAAGATGAAGACGCGCGACTTTTTCGTCGAGATGTTTCGGCAACGTGTACACCTTCTTCTCGTACTTGTCGGCGCTGAGATGCAGTTCAAGCTGCGCCAGTACCTGATTGGTGAAGCTCGCTGACATCACGAATGACGGATGTCCGGTGGCGCAGCCGAGGTTGAGCAAACGGCCTTCGGCGAGAATGAGAATCGAGCGACCGTTCGGCAACACGAATTCGTCGTACTGTGGCTTGATGTTGATGCGCTTCATGCCTTCAACTTTCTTGAGGCCGGCCATGTCGATTTCATTGTCGAAGTGACCAATGTTTCCGATGATCGCCTTGTCCTTCATGCGCGACATGTCGGCAACCGTGATGATGTCCTTGTTACCCGTGGCCGTGATGATGATGTCTGCGGTTTCGATGATGTCATCAAGCGTCGTAACCTGATATCCCTCGAGTGCGGCTTGCAACGCGCAGATCGGATCGATTTCAGTAACAACAACACGTGCACCCTGCCCCTTGAGTGCGGCCGCGCAGCCCTTGCCTACATCGCCGTAACCGCAGACGACAACAATCTTTCCCGCGAGCATGACGTCCGTCGCGCGATTCAATCCGTCGACGATTGAGTGACGGCAGCCGTACAGGTTGTCAAACTTTGACTTTGTTACGGCGTCGTTAACGTTGATGGCCGGAAATGCCAGCGTTCCCGCCTGCTGCATTTCGTACAAGCGATGTACGCCGGTTGTGGTTTCTTCCGAAACGCCGCGAATGCCCGCGAGCATTTTGCCAAAACGGCCCGGGTTCAGCTTTTGTTCTTGACGCAACAGATCCAGAATCACGCCCCACTCTTCTGGTTCGTTGTCAGCATCGAACGACGGCACTGATCCGTTCTTTTCGTATTCCGCGCCGCGATGCACGAGCAACGTTGCGTCGCCGCCGTCATCCAGAATCAGATTTGGGCCGCTGCCATCAGGCCATGCGAGCGCCTGCTCCGTGCACCACCAGTATTCCTCAAGTGTTTCGCCTTTCCACGCGAACACTGGTGTGCCGCTTGGCTTTTCGAGCGTGCCGTTTGGTCCAACAGCAACTGCGGCGGCCGCGTGATCCTGCGTTGAGAAAATGTTGCATGACACCCAGCGTACGTCTGCGCCAAGATCAACCAACGTTTCAATGAGTACGGCAGTTTGAATCGTCATGTGCAGCGAGCCCATGATCTTCGCGCCTTTCAACGGCGACTTGCCTTTGTGTTCGCGACGCAATGCCATGAGTCCTGGCATTTCAATTTCCGCCAACCGCATTTCCTTGCGGCCCCATTCGGCCAATGACAAGTCAGCGACTTTAAAAGCGGGACGATCAGTTGCAGCCAGCGTGGATACGCCGTGTTCGGTCATCGTTGCACTCGCCATCGATAGCGTCCTCAGGAAGAAATCATCACGGAGCGTCCGAGCGACGCGTCCGACAGTGAACTACAAAAACAGAAACAGCTGGTGCTGCGGATCAAACTCTTTACGGAGCAGGAGCGCTGGCCTCGAGCGAAACCGCCTTGGTATGTTCGCCCAGCAAACGTTTGCCGAGTGCGATGCCAGGTTTTTCGACGAGGTGGTGGCCGATGTAACAGCCAACAACCAGCGAGATAACGAATGCAGCGCATTGAAACGCGAATGGTTGATCCTTGAAATAACTGAACCCCAATCGCAACGCGGACATGTGCAGCAGATAGACGCCATACGAATACACCGCGATCGTGTGTGCCACGCGTGTGAGCATTGATGGAGCCGTGTCGCGAATGAACGGAATTGTCGCGCCAAGGACCGCGCAAAAGGCCATGCGCACGCCCCACATGTAACCGTTTGTCGCATAATACGCGCCGCTTGCGGCGATGGCCGCAACAATCAGCGGAATCCAGATGTGCGACGAAATTTTTCCGCCCGACACGCGCTTGCGTAGCAGATGATACGCCAGGATGCCCATCGCAAACGAAGGTGCATACTCCAACACCGGAAAACGCCAGAGCCCTGCAACCCGATGAGCCGGATTGTTGCGACCCCACCCGTAGAAGAAAATTCCGGCAACCGTTACGCCGATCAGCAACAGTGTTGGCCACGACTTTCTGTTGCGCGCAACCAGATAACACACGGGCAACACCAGATACATCTGCACTTCAATCGGCAACGACCACATCGCGATTTGCAGATTTGGCAAACCGGCAACGTCCTGCATCAACACAACGTTTGCGAGAACGGTGGCAAGCGTCGGTGCTTCATACGATCCTGGAATCAGACCGCGCGGAATCTTGAATACCAGCACGAGCGCAATAACGGCCCATACCAACGGATAGATACGCAGCGCGCGACGCAGATAAAAACGTTTTACCCAACCGGGTTTGTCCGGCGCGTCGTCGCGTTCAAGCGATGACATCAACACCAGCGACGTATGTACGAAGAACGCCTGAACGCCTGCGATGCTCAGCCACATGATGAATCGCGGTGGTTTGCCGAACGATTCAAGCGTGTGTCCTGCCAGCACCAACAACACGGCGATCGCCCGCAACACATCCAGATTATTCTCCGGCAGTTTCGTACGCTCGGCCGTCATGGATGGAGTGGTCAAATGGAAACCAGCATCGGTCGTGCGTACGGCGAGTCGGTTGATGCGCGTGTTGGTGTTGCGGCGTTTACAGTGGCGGTTGCTGAAAAAAGTGCGGGACCAGTCGCATTCGGTTCGATGGGAAGTGCGACGTAACGAAGACTCGTAAATCCGGCTGGCGCGAGCCATTCGTGTAATGCGGATTCGTCAAACCCCAACCACACGTGTCCCATTTGCTGGCGATACTCCTCGTGTGTGTGTGCGCGCATGTCGACGATCAGCAGTCGGCCGTTTGGTTTCAGCACGCGTCGTACTTCGGAAAGTGCGCGCGCGGGTTCGGCCACGTGATGCAGCACCAGTAACATGATTGCAACGTCCAGTGACGCATCATCCAGC
>JBDTTO010000414.1:0-4075 GCA_039930585.1 Gemmatimonadaceae bacterium | reverse complement strand
CCAACGCTTTGCGAAGATCACTTTCCGAAAGCGACTTCACGCCACGAAACTTCAACTCCTTCACTTCGGGACGGCTCGTGTCCCTGCGCTCATTGTCGCGTGCGTTTTGTGCGCCCAAGGCGATCGGCGAAAATCCCAGCAGAACGCCGGCGAGCGAGAGAGCGACGCGAAGTAGCATGTCTATCTGTGTACGCTTTCCGTTACACTCACGTTCCGCGTGTTCCTTACACTCGCGACTGTGACATTCGCACATTTTTCATTCGTACGCATGTATGACGGCGCGAGGTTGATCATCCAGCCGTCTTCGTAACGCGTTCTCACTCCGGAGCGTTACGCATGAAATCGGCGAGTTCGTGCAATTTCTGACGGAGCCCAACGCGCAGTTCATCGGGCATTGCCTGCTCGTCAATGGCCTGGTCCATGCACCACAACCATTCGTCGCGCTCACGCTCACCAATCTTGAAGGGAAGGTGCCGAGCGCGGAGGCGCGGGTGACCGTACTTCTCGACGTAGATGGGCGGGCCACCAGTCCAGCCCGTGAGATACATGTACAACTTCTCGCGCGACTGCTTGAGGCTCGCGGCGTGCAGCGCGCGAACGTTGGCAGCTTCGGGTGAGCTGTCCATCAAATCGTAAAAGCGGTCAACAAGCTGACGAATGCCAGCGTCGCCGCCCATAAGGTCGTAGTGGGTCACAGCTGTTGCTTGAGGAATGCAATGGCGCGTTTGCGGAATAATCTACCACGAAACGGCTCGCAGCTCTCTGCGCGTGTTAACGGTCAGAGGCGATCAAACCGCCGGATGCTGCACGCGAAACGGCCGGAAAAACTCGCGAATGTCGTGCGCCAGAAGTTCCGGTTCTTCGAGGGCTGTGAAATGACCACCGCGCGGCATCTCCGTCCACCGTTCGACGTTGAAAAATCGCTCCGCCCATTTGCGTGGCGTGTGCGTGAGGTCTTTTGGAAATAGTGCGAACGCCGCCGGAACGTGCGAGGAGCCCAACCAGGTTTTCGCTTTCTCCTGGATCCAACGGGCGGCGCCGGCATGCGTCATGTCGTAATACGGCAGAAACGAGGTGCCGATTGATGCATTCACCCAGTACAGCATGACGTTCGTAATGAGTTCGTCTTTTGTGAAACGATTCTCGATGTTGCCGCCGCAGTCGCTCAAACTCTGAAATTTCTCAACGAGCCAGGCGGTCATTCCTGCTGGAGAATCACTGAGTGCGTCAGCCAGCGTTTGCGGGCGTGTGCCCTGCAGAACGGCATAGGCTCCCTCGCGCTGTTGCGTGGCCTTGTTGTCATCGAGGAATTTTTCTTCGACGCCGGTGAGGTTATCCGGACGCTGAAACGCGTGCCAGAACGGAACGTCGGTAAGATGAATTCCGATAAGCGAGTCGCGATGATCGCGCGCGAGCTGCTCTGTTACCAGGCTGCCCCAATCGCCGCCGTGCGCCGCATAACGCTCGTATCCGAGCGCCTCCGTCATGAGTTTGTGCCACATCGCACCTACATCAAAAATCCCCGCATGCTCGTTTGAAACAGTTGAAAATCCGAATCCGGGAAGGCTTGGCACGACAACATCAAAGACATCGCGTTCATCGCCGCCGTGCGCTGTTGGATTCGTCAGTAACGGAATGAGCTTTCGAAATCGCAGATACGAGTCGGGATATCCATGCGTGAGGACAATTGGAATTGCGTCAGCTCCAACGCCGCGTTCGTGCAGGAAATGAAGAGCGTTTCCGTCAATATTCGCCGTGAAGTTGGCAAGCCGGTTCAATGCAGCTTCGTGCTCGCGCCATTGATACTCTGACTGCCAGTGCTGCACCAACGCACGCAGATATGACGGATTGGTTCCCGCACTCCAACTGTCTGTCGCGCTCTCGTGAATCCAACGCGTGCGTCCCAATCGCGTCTGCAAGTCGCTCAGCAGTTGATCGGGAACGTGAATATCAAACCGCGCGACGGACGTTTTCATGTCGCCCGCGTGGGAACGCTGTCTGAACGACTTGCCGTCTCGGATACTGACAGTGCGTTCGCCCGAAACGGACGCAGAAATTCACGCAGCTCATTCACGTACAATTCCGGCACTTCCATCGCTGCAAAGTGTCCGCCGTGCGGCATCTCGGACCAACGCTGCACATTCAGCGTTCGTTCTGCCAACGCGCGTGGTGGAATTCCGCCAATATCCTTTGGAAAAAGCGCGAGTCCAACCGGTCGCTCCACAAATTCATGACGCGAGATGGACGGAGACTTCGCTTCGGCGAAATACGTGTACATCGACGAACCGATGGTGCCGGTCACCCAATACAACATGATGTTGGTGAGCAGCTCGTCCTGCGTGAAACTGTTGTAGATGTTGCCGTTGTGATCACCCCACGAGTGAAACCGATCGACAATCCATGATGCGAGTCCTGCTGGCGAGTCGTTGAGTGCGGCTGCGAGAGTGAACGGTTTCGTTGTCTGCAGCATGATGTACGCATTGTCGGCCAGGAACTGCTTCTGCACGGCTTGTAAGTACTTCTGTTCGGGCTTCGTCAACGTGGCCGGTTCGACGTTCGTTGCCTGCCAGCCGATATCGGTCAAGTGCACTGCTATAATCGATTCCGGATGATCAAGCGCCATTGCCTGCGCGATAGCGCTGCCCGTATCTCCGCCGGCGACTGCGAATCTTTTGTAGCCCAACGTTTCCGTCATCAGCTCCCAGAGAAGTTGCGCGGTGTGGCGCGTGGGCTGTGCGACATCAGGATTTATCGGGGGGCCGGTGAATGCAAATCCCGGTAGCGAAGGCACGACCACGTCAAAGGCCTCTGTTGAACTCGTGCCGTCCATCAGTGGATTGCGCAACCCTTCGATGACCTTGTGATATCGATAGAACGAATCCGGCCAGCCGTGCAACAGCAGCAATGGGAGGGCGTCCGCACCGTGCCCACATTCGTGAATAAAATGGATGTCATTCCCTGCAAGTGGCGCTTTGTACTGCGTCAGTCGATTCAGCTCATCTTCATGAAGGCGCCAGTCGTATTTCGTACGCCAATGCTCCACCAATTCCTGCACATACTCCGGACTCGTTCCATAATCCCATCCGCCGCTGCCGCGCACGTGCGCAAACCGAGTTTGTTCAAGACGAACGGCGAGATCGTCAAGTACGGACTGTTCGATGTCGATGTGAAAACGGGGTACAAGCATTGGCGCTCGTACCCCGCATTTCAGGAATTGTCATGAGCAGCGTAACGCGTGTCACACTGCATTTTCTGCGGGTATTGCTACACGGCGTCGGAAAGACTGGTGAAGTTGAAGTCCTTGACCCGCATTGACGGCATCACAACATCACCGCCCTGCTCGGTGCCCGCCAAACGTTCTGCGCGCCCTAACGCTTCGAGATTGTTCAACATGAACAGCGGTGATTCGTTAGTGCTTTCGTGACTTTGCCGTTTTCAACGAGATACGTGCCGTCGCGCGTGAGCCCTGTGTAGAGAATCGTGCGCGGATCCACTTCGCGCAGATACCAGAGACGTGTGACCAACACACCGCGTGTTGTGCCTTTGATGAGGTCATCCACACTTTCTGTGCCGCCAAGCATCTTGAACGTGCTGGGTGCGGCCGTCACAGGCTTGCCTTGTTTCTTGCCCCAGAAACGCGAGTAGTACAACTGTTTCAGCACGCCGTTTTCTACCCAGACTTGTCGGCCAAGCGGCATGCCTTCGCCATCGTATGGTTGGCCGAGCAACTGTGGGTCGGCCGGGTCGGACAGGAGTGTTACGCGTGGGTCGGCAATTTTTTCGCCGATCTTGTTGCCGCCGCCCTGCTTTGCAAACGGACTCCGGCCTTCGTCGCTTGAGCGTGCGTCAACATAGTTGGAGATGAGTTGCACCAGGTCACCAACGGCCTGGGGCTCAAGAATTACCGTGTAACGGCCCGGTTCAATTGCTACCGGCGTCTTTGACTGACGCGCTTTTTGTGTGGCGCGTTCGGCCACGAGCGTAGTATTGAGTTTCGAAAAATCCTGATGATCGGCAGCGGCCCAGCCGGAACCGGTTCCATCATCTGTGCGCACGGTCAGCGTGTAGTTCGCCG
>JBDTTO010000413.1:0-4075 GCA_039930585.1 Gemmatimonadaceae bacterium | reverse complement strand
GTATCTGTTCATGTTGCCGATGTCCTTAAAGAGTTAGTTGAAATTCGTGATGCTTCGCACAAAAGAATGTCGCGATCAGCAGTGAACACGCGCATTCCATGTTGCGAAGGTCCCTGCCGGATTCGTGCGGTGCGTCCACACATGCAACGCCCACACTCCAAACACGTCGTTCACTTCAAACTTCTGACCGAACAGCACAGGAGCTGGGGATGTCTTCGGAACGAGTGCAAAGGGAACGAGAAATTCTACGCCAACCAAACTTGCCTGTCCATCAGTACCGGGTTCGTAGATCAGTACTTCCGGATGATTTGCGTCGGCGACGGCGTCGATCAGCGTTGTGTTTCCCCAGTGCACGCCCATCGCACCAAGGTCACCGTTCGACATACAATCGGTGATGGCAGTGTTGTATCCCGCGGTTTTCGCCAACGCGAGACTTGAATACGGCGCGAGTGATGCACGCAACTCTGCAACGCCGGGTGGAACTGTTGGTGCAGTTACGTCGTCCTTGTCGCTACATGCAACTGCCCATACCAACGGCACGAGCGCTGCAACGGCAATCAGCGCTGTCTTGATCTTCTTACTCATGTTGCTCTCCATGTTCATAACACCTGCAGCTCGATGCACTCAGAACAGGCCTCGTTGCCCGGTTGAGGTGAGCTTGAGAGACAATGATAGAGTGCCCCCGTCGTCCCGATCTCGCCTGACTCTCGCCCCACACTCGCCCGCACTGCAATGAATCATTTACGGTTGTTCGGAGGCGCTGTACTGGATGCACACACGGGTCCGGTAACCGGACGCGCAGCACAACGACATCGCATTGCACTGCTGGCACTGTTGGCAACCACGCGACGTTTGTATCGAAGTCGCGATCAGTTGATCACGCTGTTGTGGCCCGAGAATGATTCCGAACGTGGTCGCAAACTGTTGTCTGATTCGATCTATCGTGTGAATCAGGCATTGGGTGGCGATGCCATTGCGGGAACGGGTGATGATGTGCGACTCAATCGCAACCAGCTCACGTGCGATGTTGCGGAATTTGAAGCGGCAGCAGAAGCCGGCGAATGGAGGCGTGTAGTCGAGTTGTATCGCGGCCCATTTCTCGATGGATTTTTTGTTCCAGGCTCGCCCGATTTTGATCAATGGATGGACAGCGAACGTGCACACTACTTTCGCGCAGCCTGCAAAGCGCACGAGGCGCTGGCCGCGGCCGCGACGGAAGGCGGACGCACCACGGAAGCAGTCGAGTGGTGGCAAAAGCTGGCCGAGCTGGCGCCCGACGATTCGCGAGTGACGATGCAGTTGATGCGCGCGCTCGAAGCGGCGGGTAATCGGGCAGGTGCGCTGCGTCAGGCACGCGTACACGCGACGGTATTGCGTGAAACGATTGGCGTGGAGCCAGACAAAGCCATTCTCGAATTGACTACGAAAATCACGCGCAACAGCACCGTACCCGCGAGTACCGGGTCAACAATTGCGGTGCTGCCGTTCAACAGCGTGAACGATCCGGACAACAACACGTACTTCGCCGACGGCATCTCCGAAGAATTGATATTTCTGTTGTCGCGCACACGCGGGCTGCAGGTTGCGTCACGCACGTCATCGTTTGCGTATCGCGATATGCGAATGGATGTCCGCGAAGTCGCTCAGCGTCTCAACGTCTCGTGGATTCTGGAGGGCAGCGTTCGCCGGTCCGGAAACATGCTACGTGTATCAGCACAGTTGATTGATGCAGCGAACGGTTTTCAGGTCTGGTCCGAGTCGTTCGATCGTACGCAGGAAGACATCTTCTCCATTCACGCGGAGATTGCGAGCGCGATTGTCGGTCAGCTGATGCCAGTGGAAAAGAATTTTTCCGATGTGATGATTTCAGTCGGCGGGCGCCGGACGCCTGATCCGGAAACATACGACTGCTATCTTCAAGCGCGTTTTCACTGGCACCGGCGCACCGAGGAAAGTCTCGAGATGGCGGTCAGCCTGCTGGAAAAAGTTGTAGCGCGAGAGCCGTCGTACGCGCGGGCGTGGGTTGGCCTCGCCGACGCGTATGCGGTCATGGCGTTTTACGATTTCATCCCGCCATTGATCGCATTCCCGCGCGCTGATTCAGCCGCGCGGCGCGCAATTCAACTGGATGCCACGTTGGCGGCGCCGCACGCGACGATTGCGTACGTGGAGTTGTATTATCGGTGGAACTGGGCTGCTGCCGAAGACGGATTTCGTCGTGCGATTGCACTGGAGCCCACCAATTCAACCGCACATCAATGGTACGCAAACTTGCTTACCGCACGTGGCCGGTTTGATGAAGCGGAAGTCTCCATGCGCCGCGCTGCCGAACTTGATCCATTGTCGATGGTGGCGCATGCAGCCATTGGCTGGGTGATGATCTTTGCGAATCAGTGCGAGCGCGCCATACGGCATTTGCATGGGTCTCTGCTGCTTGATCCGGACTTTTGTTTGTCGCACTACTGGATGGGACAAGCGCTGATGCGTAACGGACAGCCGAAGCAGGCGCTGCACTACATGCAGCGAACGTTCCAGCTGGCGAAGAATCCGAAGCAACCAAGCGCGCGTGCGTTGGCGGGACTGGCGCGTGCACATGCAGCGGCGGGTGAAACAGCTGAAGCGCGGCGAATTCTTGATGCGTTGCTTGAGGAAGAGCGAAACGGCCGCTACATGCCGTCGTTTCAGTTTGCCAGAGTGTATCAGGCTCTGGGAGACATACCACAGGCACTCACCCGATTCGAGCGCGCGTATGAAGAACGCGCGCACTCGATGGTGTATTTGCGAGTGGATCCGCAACTGCTGCCCCTGATGCGCGAGCCCCGGTTTCGTAAGTTGGTCGAGCTGGTGGAAGATGCGTCGCGCGAAGTGCCTACACGTTTACGAGCATCTTGACGAGGTTTGGCATTCCGGCGCCCTGCATGTTTCGCTGTCGATTGAGATCGGTGCACTGTTCCAGCAGGATACGTTTGACGTCGTCCGGACGCCCAAAGAACTCCTGACGTTTTGAGAGAAACGCAGCAATGAGTCCGGACACGTGTGGTGCGGCCATGCTTGTTCCGCTCATTTCGGCGTAGAGTTGTTCAAACATCGTGCCGTTTTCTTTTGCATCGCTGCGTACTGAAAAAATGCGTTCGCCCGGTGCAACACAATCCGGTTTCATCCGTCCGTCGGCGGTGGGCCCGCGCGATGAGAAATACGAAGTACCGTATGTGTGTGGGTTGTCCTTGTGCACAGAACCCACCACAATCGCCTCTTCCAGATTGCCCGGATCACCAATGGACATGCCCATGTTGGCCTGCACGTCGTCACCATCGGACATTGAGAGCGACGCAAATCCTTCGTTGCCCGCCGCGATGACCACGACCACGCCCTGTCGCCACAAGCGACGCAGTTCGACGCACAATGGTGTGTGTCCGCAGTTGAATGCTTCGACGTCAAACTCGCCGCCCAGGCTGAGATTGACACCGTGAATGACAACCTTACCGGCCTTTTCGTTCGTTTCGAAAATGTGGTCGATTGCTTTGATAATCCACGAATCTTCACCTGAACCGTTGTTGTCCAGCACTTTGTAAATGACAAGTTTTGCTTCGGGCGCCATTCCGCACATCGTGCGCACAGTGCCCTTGGAGTCGCGCACTTCGTGATTGCCCGCAATAATGCCCGCGACGTGTGCGCCGTGACCGAACTTGTCCGATGCTGCGTTCATATCGTGTTTGACTGCCGGATCGAGCTCGCGCAAACCAGCGCTACCGCGGCGCTGCGCGGCGTCGGTG
Organism: Gemmatimonadaceae bacterium; assembly: GCA_039930585.1. Lineage (GTDB taxonomy): Bacteria > Gemmatimonadota > Gemmatimonadetes > Gemmatimonadales > Gemmatimonadaceae > Gemmatimonas. The sequence continues at coordinate 302 of JBDTTO010000413.1, read as the reverse complement.
CAATCATAGACGCGTGAAATCGTACCGATTTCCGGGTCCGTTCCACCGAAGTGTGGATGCGTCCAGTGAATGCCGGAATCGAGCACGGCCCAGGTAACGCCGCCGCCCATCGCTTTGTAGCTGTTGTGCGACGGAAAAGCCTGTGTGGTGTGAATGGAACGATCGAGGTACGCCCATTTGGCGCTGTTCTTCCAGATGCGTGCAACCGGATATTTCAGTTCGCTGTGCGCCTCTGAACTCAGTTGCTCGGCTTCATTGCGCGTGAGATTGAGCGCGACATACCGATGCAGCTCTTCGGGATC
>JBDTTO010000412.1:0-4082 GCA_039930585.1 Gemmatimonadaceae bacterium | reverse complement strand
GAGAGTGCTTCGAGCACCGGACCAAGCCATGCTGCGTATGTTTTGCCGGTTCCTGTTGCTGCGTGAATGAGTCCCGATTCGCCACGCGCGTACGCGTCCCACACTTCGCGCTGAAACGGAAACGGTTTCCATTTTCGGGAGGCAAACCAGCGCGTGAGCCGAACATCGATCGGTTCGGCTGAGGTTGGCAGTGTTGCTTCGCTCACGTGAGCAGCGCTCGCACTATCTCCAATGTGTCTGCTTCACTAACGGCCTTGTCTTTTCGCCAGCGCAAAATTCGTGGAAACCGCACAGCAACTCCGCTCTTGTGGCGTTTGCTGAGATTGATTCCTTCAAACGCCAACTCAAATACGAGCTCGGGTTTCACTGTGCGCACGGGGCCGAACTGCTCGAGTGTGTTCGCCCGAATGAATCGATCGACCTCACGAATTTCTGTGTCAGTCAATCCGGAATATGCTTTGGCAAACGGCACCAGCGTGCCGTTGTCCCACACTGCAAATGTGTAGTCCGTGTACAAACCCGCGCGTCGGCCGGAACCTGATTGCGCGTATACGAGGACTGCATCGACCGTGAGTGGCGAGACCTTCCACTTCCACCAATCGTTGCCGCGACGGCCCACTCCGTATGGCGACGACAGTTTCTTGAGCATCAATCCTTCGGCGCCTTCTTCGCGCGAACGTTCGCGAACGCGCGTGAGGGTTTCCCATGATTCGATGGGAAGCGCCGGCGAAACTCCCGCGGCGGATCCGGTTGGTAACGCGTTCACAATACGAATGACAGTTTCGCGCCGAACGGACAGCGGTTTTGTGCGGAAATCCTCACCGCCGGCTTCGAGGCAGTCGTACACGATCAGATGACATGGGACTTCGGCCAATAACGTTTTGCCAACTGTTTTTCGTGCGATTCGACGTTGCAACGCGCTGAAAGGCATCGGATGTCCGTCACGCCATGCCAGCAACTCGCCATCCAGCACCGTGCCGTCGGGCAAGAATTCCGCCCACGCTTCGACTTCGGGAAAACGTCCGGCCAACAGTTCTTCGCCGCGACTCCACAGAAATGTGCGACCGCGACGTCGCACCAACTGCGCACGAATGCCATCCCATTTCCACTCGGCTTGCCATTCCGATTCATCACCAAGCGATGAGACTTCGTTCGTCAAAGCGTGCGCGAGAAAAAACGGATATGGCTGGCTCCAGTTCGCGTCGTTGGTTTCGGTTTGCACAAGTCGCGAATACCACTCGGGCGATACTTCCCACTGCCCCATCATGCGATGAGCAACAATATCCGCATTAACACCACTCGTTTCGCTGAGTGCGCGCACAACCAGGCCGTCAGACACACCAACACGAAACGCGCCGGTCAAAAGTTTGTTGTACACGAAGCGCGTACTGCCCGTGAGTTGGCTCCAGGCTTTTAATAACGCGTCGTGTTGTTGTTCGGGCGTCATCTCGCGAAGTGGCAACAAGCGTTGCTCAACCCATTCCGCCAATGAACCTTCGTCAACCGCACCAACTTCCGGAACGATCAACGCCAGTGTTTCGGCCAGATCGCCCGCTTGCGCGTACGACGCATCAAACAACCAATCCGGAATGTTTGCGGCCTCCGCACCCCAGCGTCGCAAGTCAGGTGCTTTCACCAATCGTTTAGGCCGACGGCTAATCAGAAACGCAACGGCCCACGCGGCATCCGCGGGTGATGCCTCGCGAAAATAAGCGACGAGCGCCGCCACCTTTCCTGACGTCGCTGTTGTTGCGTCAATCGCATCGTACAGTTCGGCGAAACGTTTCATTCGCTGTCACCATCGGCCGCGTCTCGCGTCGTTGATTCCGTGGTTGATTCCGTCGTTGATTCCGTCTCTAATTCCGTAGGTGAGACGGCCGTCTCTCCAGTCGCATCGACCGGCGCATCATTCTGCTCACCTTCGTAACGCGTTTTAAGCACGTGACCTTCGATGCCATGCTCCTGCAACCAGCGCACAACAATCTCACTGAAGCCGTGCGTGACAAACACCCGTTCGGCGCCTGTGGCATCAATGGCCGAAAGTAATTGCGGCCAATCAACGTGATCCGAAAGCGTGAAGCCGCGATCGACACTGCGCCGCCGGCGCGCGCCACGCACGTGCATCCAGCCGCTCGCAAATGCCGTTGACGGGTTTCCAAAACGCCGAGTCCATGTTGAGCCGTCGGCGCTGGGTGGTGCGATAATCATGGCGCGCGACCAACTGTCATCGCGCGTTGAATTTGTGGCGTTCATCGTTGGCGGCAGTGCGATACCTGCGTCGCGATAACACGCCGTCATGCGTTCAACAGAGCCGTGCGTCAATACAGGACCAATCGATGCATCGAGTCCGGACAACAGTCGTTGTGCTTTGCCCAGTGCATATCCAAACAACATCGAAGCGCGACCTGCATCAGCGTTGCTCCGCCACCATTCGTTGATGTTGTCAAACACCGACTGCTGCGACGGCCAACGGTAGATTGGCAATCCAAACGTGCTTTCAGTGACAAATGTGTTGCATCGCACTGGTTCCCACGGCGCGCAGGTTGCATCGGCATCCGTTTTGTAGTCGCCAGATACCACCCAGACTTCACCATTGTATTCAACGCGAATTTGCGCAGAACCAAGTATGTGGCCGGCCGGATGCAGCGAAAACTTTACGCCATTGATTGAGCGCGACTCGCCGTATGCAATGCCTTCAACCTTGGGCGCATCCTGTCCAAGGCGCTCGCGCGTAACTCCCAGGCCTTCATTCGAAACGAGATAAGATGCACATCCCCACGTGAGATGATCGCCGTGCGCATGTGTGACAATTGCACGATCGACCGGCGCCCACGGATCGATGAAACAATCAGCGGCTTCGCAGTAGAGTCCCTTATCCGTTACGCGCAGTAGCATGGTGTTCTTACGATGCGAAGCGGACCGCGTTCCATCAACCGCAGAATGTTGGCGGCCAAACAAAATGCGGAGCGCCGTAGCGCTCCGCTTTCCAACAGCAAGTGCTTACTTCGAACGATTACTTCGGATCGAGCATCTGCTTGATCTGATCACGCGTATCCTGCAAGTGCGCGCGCGTCATGCGATCGGTGGTGCGACCAATTGCTGCGGCAAGGTCACGGTCCAACACGCGCATTTCATCTTTCAGAATTGGGCGAATGTCGTCCGTGCTAACGTTCGCGGCGCCCAGGGCCGCGAGGGCCGCCGGAGCCGGCGGTGGATTGATCTTGCCGGCAATCGCTTCGACGTAAATGTTCTGCAGATGGCGACGGTACGCATCAATTGCTTTGCCCGCGTACATCTCCGACCAGAGACCTTTGCGCAAATCCGTCAACATCTCAGCAACGGTGTAGACGTCAGATTTTTTCGGGGCCAGTGCTTCGTATTCCACCATGCGCTGCATCTTCGCGTTGCTCATCACCGCACTCAACGCACGCGCCTGTGCATTTGACACGCGAGTAATGTTTCCATCCGACTCAAGCTTTCGGAGAATCGTTGGATTGATCAGATACTGCGGCGTGGCAAACACCTGGTCGTTCAGGAACTTCATGGCATCAACCTGGCGCTGGCGTGAAACCGGCGTCCACACTTCGCCACTCTGCCCGACATTTTTTTCCTGCTTGTTCATGCCGCCCACAATCTTGGTCACGTGAGCCGCTTCTGTTGCCCACTGACTGATCACGCCGTTGTACGTGGTGCGCAGCAGTGAGAAAAATCGGCCGTGCGGTCGGTCATTGCTGCGGGTTCGATCAACTTCATGATGCGCGCGATGTTCTTGAACCCAAGCGTTGTCGCCTTGACGGCGTCGGCATCACCAATCGCTTCCGTCTGTTCGCCCGGATCTGCACCACCGGCGCCTGCGTCGCCGGCAAAGCGCAACCACGGCAAGCTGTCCTGCATGCGCGCCCAGCCATCCAGCGTCGCCACTTCGTCCTCAGGACGCTTCGCACCGGCAATTGGTGAGTAGCCCCACTTCACCGCAAACTTGTCGTACGGTCCAACCGTTGGAACAAGATTCGCCAGCGGAATGTTGTCTTCAGGTTGTGCGATGTAGTTGAACCGCGCGTAATCCATGATGGACGGCGAGT
>JBDTTO010000411.1:0-4121 GCA_039930585.1 Gemmatimonadaceae bacterium | reverse complement strand
GTCGAGTTTGACCTTCGAGTAAGTCGCGACGGCGTGTTGGTGGTGATGCACGATCCGACTCTGAATCGCACGACCGATGCGACGGGCCCAGTGTCCGCGCGCACCGTGAAGGAATTAGGCAGCATTGATGCGGGCGCAAATTTCACGTCGGACGGCGGGCGTTCGTTTCCGTATCGCGGTCGTAATATTGGCGTGCCGACGTTTGACGAAGTGGTCGAAACAGTACGCGACATCCCAATGATCATTGAACTCAAAATTCCGGAAGCCACGGAACTCATTCGCGGGGCGATCAAGCGTCACAACATCGCACAACGCGTCGTGGTCGCCGGATTTGACTGGCGCGCCATTTATCCGCTGCGCGGCGCGGGTTTTCCGTTGGGTTCGACCAGCAAAGACTCAATGGGGTTGCTGCCGCGCGCGTTTCTTCGTCGGCCGGCGCTGCCTCAACAATTTCAGACCGTCAACATTCCGCCCAACTGGAACGGCTTGCCGGTGCCGATGCGCTTGCTGACTCGGTCACTGAAATCACAACGCATTCCGGTTCACGTGTGGACGATCAATGAAGTGTCGGAAGCCGAGCGCCTGTGGGACGCTGGCGTTTGCGGAATCATTTCTGATGATCCCGCGACAATCATCAAGGCGCGGGATGCACGCTTTGGTGCGCCGAGGCGGCAATCAGAGAGTTGAGATTGCCGCTCAGTGTAACGTTCCGCGCCGGATTTCAAATGCAGGCGGAGAGTTGTTGCGACGGCGGAATTTGCTGTTTTAACTGACTGTCTGCTCACGTGCGACGAGCGCACTCACGACGCGCGCCGCACTCCACGCAAGCAGCACCGCGAACAGCAGCGTCAGTGCTACAACCGCCGTTCCCGGAATCGGGAAAATTCCGCCCATGCGTGCAAGCAGCGTTGTGAACGCCGGAGCCACAGCGACGCGCGCGAGAAGTGCACCCCAACCAAGCAGCGCCGCCAATGCGGCATCGCCCGACGCGTACTGTTTGCGCAGCACCAACGCGTAAGTCGCCGCAATCACCGGAACACTCCACCAGCCAACAAAGTAGGTTGCCGCAGCAAACGCGGCCGCCAACACAATAACGCGAATGAAAGTCATGTTGGGTCTCTAGCGACGCGGAGTGAGCACAAGGCGCGCATGCTGCTGCGCGGGCGACAACTGCTGTTCGGATGACGGCACTCGTAACGAATCGAGCTGTCCGAGAGACCATTGATCAACGCGATTATCGTAACGCGCGCTGAGTGGATTTCCTGATTGCCCGCCAGGATATGTTGCCCAGCCGCGAATCGTTGGACCGAGCTCCACCACCATCCGCCAACTGGGCCCGTGCGCACCGTTACCCGTACTCGGCCACAACGTCGCGCTGCCACCTTGCACCGGAACTTTCAATCGCGAAAACGGTGCGAGCCGCAACAAGTGATAGATGTTCGCAAATCGAATGTGATCCCAACGCCAATTGTCGCCGGTTGGTTCGCCGTACTGTTTGGTGACGGCGTCCAATGCATCTTCGAGCGCGCTGGCAAGCAATACGTCACGTGTTTCAACAGCTGTGGTGCGGTGATCATCCCACCAAATATTGTTCGGTTGTGAAATCAATGCCGCCGTGATCATGTCCTCAGGCATCGGGACTTGCGCTGTTGAGTCAACGCGAAGCTCGTCCCACAACTTGCGACTGAGATTAGACATGGCCGACTCAAACAGCACCGCGCGCGAATTGTCCTTGGTGTAGCGCCGATCCCATTCGCGAAGCAACTGCGCGGCGCGCATGAGCTTCTCGCTCTTCGTCACTGCCGATGTTGGAGACGCCGCGGCGAGAAACGCCGGAACAAAGAAATCCGCGCGCGCACTTCCAGGATCACTCTGGTACAGCCGCATCGCCTCAGGCGTCACTGCGGAATCTTTGCGCAACAGTTCGTTGATGCGCATGCCACGCCACGGTCGCTCCCAGTTGGTGCCGAGGTAGCGTGGTTGATCGCGGGGGTCGAGTGGTTCCTGATTGTTTGAAGACAGAAAGCCGCGCGTGGGATTTCGGCTTTGTGGATATTCCGATACCGCCCATCGCCCAATCCAATCACTCGACGACGTGCTGCCGTCGCGCAAAATATCGCCGCGCCCAGTGTCCGGTCTGATCGGATAGCGCCCGGTTGATCGAATGGCGATCTCGCCGCCATTGTCCGCGGCCAGCATGTTTTGGGCCGGAGCATCGTAGACTGCTGCCGCTGAATCCAGCATGCCTTGCGATGATGCACTTGTGGACGCCTGCGCAAACGCTTCCGAATCCCGATTCGATTCGAGCACCGTCCACCGCACGGACACCCAACGATTGCCAACTTTCGCCATCGGACCGCGATGCGTGAATCGGACGGTATCCGTGCGAAGTGCTTCGCCCTTCGCGCCGCGGTAAATCTCCTGTCGCAACTCAAGCGGTTTGAACGCGCCATCGAGTTTGTACTGCTTCGGCGACTTCGCGTCGTCGACCGTTTCGAGGTAGTAGTCCATGACGTCGGCGCCGACGTTGGTGAAAGTCCACGCGACGTTTTTGTTGAATCCAATGACCACGCCAGGTGCGCCCGGAATTGTCACGCCATACACATCAAGTTTTCCCGGAACGACCAGGTGAACTTCGTACCAGATGGAGGGCAGGGAGAGTTCGAGATGCGGATCACCAGCGAGCAGTGCATGACCGCTGGCACTGCGTGATGGAGAGACAGCCCAACTGTTGCTGCCAACAGCGTCCGAACCACGAGGTGACGTAAGCGCGACCAATCTTTCGAGTCCGCGATTGCCGATGGTATTGAGCACGGCAAGTGATGCGGTATCAGGCGCGCCAGGCGGCGGTAACGTGATGGAATCGAAACGCGCCGCGTTCTGCAGATTGGGTTGAATGGGATCAACAATGGGTGCATGCGCGGGAAACAGCGCGTCCGACGCGGCTTTCCCAACCGCCGCGCTCACCTTGAGACGTGTCAATTCGTCATCGGAAGAGGCAAGCGTCCAACCCATACGCATCATGAGGTTGAACGTTTTTTGCGCATTCCAGTATTCCGGTTTTCGGTGGAGCAGTTTGTACTCGATGGGATAGTCGCGCGCCTTGAGGCTGCTGATGTAACTGTTGACTCCCTCTGTGTAGTTCGCGAGCTGCGTCCAGTACTGTGACGTCGTGTCCGCTTCCTTCGCGCGACGTTCGGCCGCGCGCGGCATTCCCAGATCGCGCGTCTGTTGATCAAGCTCGAGTGCGGCTTTTCCGGCGAGTTCGGTTAGTGTGCCCGCTCCCGCACGCGCTTGCATTTCCATCTGAAACAGACGGTCACGCGCCACGACGTAACCAAGCGCGCGATACGCATCCGGAACCGTTGGCGCAAAAATGTGTGGCACATCGCGATCGTCGTAGACGACTCGGGTTTCCGCCGACAACCCCGGAATCGCAACTGACTCATCCTTCGAAAACTCTGCCGTTTGTGCCGACGCCCACAATCCATTAGCTGGATCGAGGATGTTTCCAAGCGGAGGTACCGCACCTGCGCCGCGTGCGCCGATGTAGCCGAACGCGGCCAGGATGATTACTGCGGTGCCTGTGCCAACTCGAGAGAGTGCCATGCGTGATGTGTGCGGAGTGTTCGTGGGCGAATGCGCCGGCGACGACAAAGTGAGCAATAACGGCGAACAGGTTCTCGCTGATGCGTTCTTCGCGCGTCGAATGACTGGGCGTCAAGATGAAGCCAGGGCTACCACACGCAAGTGAAATGTTTGCCGTGCGATGCGATCGATGGATGGGAGAGTGCAGGACATGAAATGGTTCGATGCAACGCGTTTGTATTTGGTGATGTGCGCCGAATGCGTTGCCGTACAATGCGCCCATGACAAAAGCGCGGCAGGATTTCGGGTTGCTGGGCGAGCGCATTGCGGCGCGCTGGCTTGTGCGACAAGGATGGTCGGTAGTTGAACATCGATTTCGCGAAGGACGTCGCGACATTGATCTCATCGTGCAACGTGCGCACGAAGTTGCATTTGTTGAAGTGAAGGCGCGGCGAGGGCAGGCGTTTGGCAGCCCGGTGGAGGCGGTCCACTACCGAAAACAGCGGGAGCTGAGCCGGGCGGCAAGCGTTTGG
>JBDTTO010000410.1:0-4127 GCA_039930585.1 Gemmatimonadaceae bacterium | reverse complement strand
GTTGCGCGCCATCGGTCTGTTTGAACCCGACGTTGCTACGCGTCGATTTCACGAATACACAGCGCCGAAGCTGCGCGGGTTGACCAGTCGCCTGGCGTTGTACGCTTCCGAAAACGATCGAATGCTTGAATTCTCTCGCGTGATCAATAACAGCGACCGTGCAGGTCTGATTGAAAAGGCGTCAACCGCTGCCGATGGTGTCGAGACCATTGATGTCACTGACGGCGTGTCGTCGGAAGACTGGTTTCGTCGCCGTTTCGGAACGCATCACGCGATGAAACGGGAAACCAGTGCACTGCACGATTTTTTTGATATTGTAGTCGCGCACAAACCAGCGAGCTGTCGCGCGTTGATGGGAACAGCACAACTGGCGAGCGACGGCACCTGGCAGTTGCTGCCGAATGTCGCCAACAACGCGCGCTGTTAGTTGCGTCGGTGGGAGTGTTGCTGCAGCTTCGGCTCGTTCAGTTAGCCGGTTCATTCTGCTCGATCTTTCGGGTCGTTCATTCAAAGCTCGGTGCGCGCTAAAACAAACTTTTATCAATTGGAGCGTTCGTGGCATCTCGCCTGATTCCGAAATGGCTGTCGACACCCGTTAACTGGTTGTTGGTCGCGGCTGGTTGCGCGGGTCCGGGCGGCGGCTCGAGTCGGTACACGCTCGCGACACTCCCGGGATCACGTTACGACTTTCGGTACGTGATGGACAAACAGACGCGCCGCTGGGTGCAACGCGATGTTGAGCTGCGAGTGTCCGTCGATCGAAAGATTCCCGAGCCGTTGCTTGATCCAAAAAGCGGCAATCTGTTGTCTGTGCAGTTGGTGAAACCAGGATCTGCGCAAACCGGTGGCATCGACAAAATGGACTTTGAAATACGCGACGGTTATCGCGTCTGGAAGATTCGCGATGTCATGCACGAACAGGATATCAAGGGCGACATTCGTTATGTCATCACCATCAAGTGGCCGCATGATGGACAGTCGACCGAATATGACCCTACCGAAGTTTTTCCAATGCCGGCACCGGGAAATGTCCCACCGGACGAATGGTCACCCTGGATGTCAGCCGGTTCGTTGCGTGAAGGCGGGTTTGGCTGGTGGGAGGAAGCGCGCAACGTGCCCGCGGCGCCTGTGACGGAGGGAAGCACGACACCGGCTCACCCGTTTCAGATGCGATATCGCCTGCTGCTGGTCGACAATCCTGTCGTTATTCCGCCGCTGTAGTTCAGGAATACAGAAACAAAAAAAGGGCGACGCAAGTGCTAAACCAGCCACACGCGTCGCCCTCTTTGCATTGCAACGGCGGCCGCTGTTGCAATGCCCTGCAGAACAGCTATGCAATACCTACAACGCTACCACTCCACGTAACCAATCAGTTTGTCCTTGATCATGATGGCGCGATCCGGAACGACCGTTCCCGGGGCGAGATGTGAACCATCCACATACGCGCGCACACCAATCGTGGAACCCGCGCCAATCTTTGAACGAAACACAACGGCCCAATCACGCACAGTGACGTTGTCGCCAAGGCGCATGATATCGTGTGGCTCGCTGCCATCGTCCGCACCGCCGTGAACAACGACGTGATATCCAAGTGTGCTGTTGCCACCAACTTCAATGTCCGAATGTTCAAGCGCGTGAAACGTGATGCGGTCCTGAAAATGTCCAATGAGTCCAAACTGAAAGTGTTCGCCTTCGTCAGCGCGAATTGAAATCTGGTGGCCAAGTTTTTGGCCAAGGGCGGCGAACGAATCAGCCATGCGCACGGCACCAATCAAACGGTTACCCGACTCCGGATGTGATTCGGGTTTGCCTGCAAACGTTGGCATGTCCGAATCATGATTGAAATCGGAATGTCCCGGATCGCGACCAACGCCCGAAACCTGCGTTGGTGCCGAGTGCAGCAGATCGGCGTATCCGGCGGCGAGCGCCACGTTCACGTGAAGCACACCGGCCATGAAATCGCGATCGGCCTGGTTCATACGAACCGATTTGCCAAGCGTGGTGTCGTCGGCTTCACGCTGCGTCTTGATCCACTTGCCAGGCAGAATCTTCATACCTGAATGAATGACAATTCCCGGCGAGACGCGCACGAGGTGCGTGATCATTGCATCGGGTTCGATCGTCGCGTTATCGACGTAGCTGTTGAAGCCAACAAACGACGGCTTGCCGTTTGATGCGCCAATCGTAACGACGCCCGAAATCGTGGCACCGTGCGCGATGATGACGTTGTCGCCCAAAACAACCAGCTTGCCAGACACGAGCACGTTGTCCTGAATGTCGGTGCCGTCACCGATCGCGATCGGACCAAGCGATCCATCCAGCGATGCAAACGGGGCGATGAACGAACGGCAGCCCACCATCACGCGCTCGCCGGCTTCAACACGAACCGTGGCGTCAATGAATGAGGCGAAGCCCGGACCCGCGGTTTCCGGAAACACCAGATGTGCGGTGCCCAGTGGGGACATGTTCGTGCATGACGACCCTGAGGCGTGCGTGTCCGGAGCATGTTCACCGACCGCGTGTCCAGCCGGCGCCTTCTCGGTTGATACCGCAGGCTTTGGCGAATTTCGTTCAATCGGATTCTGCGCCGAAACCAGGGCCGGCAACAGGAACAGCAGCGACGGAACGAAGAGGAACAGCGCGGTAGTCAGGCGAACACGGGATTGGAGCATGGCCACGGAATCAAAGGAATGAATGCGAATCCCTTGAGGTATCGGCCGATTTGCCCAGTTTATGAATTCGTCCCTGACGGAGAGAGTACCCGCTTTCGTCCATGCGAGCGCTGGCCAGACGTTGTGCCCGAGTGAAGTTCCTCGTATTGATATTGAAGACGGGCTCGCGGTCTATTGCAGCCAGCCCTCAACAATCCCCAAACCCGCCATCCAATGAAGACGAAACTTGTTCAACTGGGCCTGGTCATAACCGCTGCGTTGACACTCGGGCGTACGACCACCGCGCAATCAGTGAACATCAGCGGTGGACGGCTTGTCGCCGATCATTATCTGTTGGGCAGTTCGATGCGTGGGGTTGGCGGCGCGATGACTTTCCGCACACCGGTGCCGCGGCTTGATGTGCAACTGTCGTTGAGTCGGTACGCTGGCACATCAAGCCGTGTCGGCGTGGTGTGCGCGGGACTGGTGGAACCCGGCACGTGTGGGTCCGAAGCGATCCATGACGAATCAACATTGTATCTGTTTTCTGTGGGACCTTCGATCAACATCGTGCGTGCACAGGGCTTCACCTTTGACGTGATTGGCCAGGTGCAAGGCGGCGGCGTCAACAGCGACACGTATGGATTGAAAACCGGAAGAAGTCTGACCGCCAACAAAACGTTGTGGGGTGTTTCGGGCGGAGTAGCTGCTGGATGGCAACCAAATCTTCGAAAGCCAATTGTTTTTCAGGGCAGCGTGACTGCTGGCCGTCTGGGTGGAATACGTGACAACACTCTTGTCGATGGTTACTCACCCTACGAAGGCAAAGCCTTCAGTACGCATCAACTGAGTATTGGTGTTGCCTACTTGTTGTTTCGCTAGGACGGAACCTGTCAACGAGTTTGAGACACTGGGTGGAAAAAGTTTAAAGAATTTCTGTGGTGATTGATGTCGCAGGGCGCGGTGGATTGATCCACGCAGCGGTGGGAAGCGCTCGCGGTGTCGGCGCACACCGCACAAAGCGTTCGGGATGGGCGCGATAGGCCGTGGTGAGGACGAGGGCGCGCGCGGCATTGCGCGTGTCCGCCAGGCGATGATGTACATCGTGCGGCGTGTGTAAGGCGAGGCTGCTGTGCCGATGTTCGGTGTTGTACCAGGCGAAGAAATCCGTGAGGTGTGCGCGCGCATCTTCGAGCGAGCCAAACCGTTTGGGAAAGTTCGGCCGATACTTGAGGGTTTTGAAATGCGCTTCGGAATACGGATTGTCGTTCGACACGTGTGGCCGTGAATGCGATTTGGTAATGCCAAGATCCGACAGCAGATGCGCGACCGGTTTCGCGATCATCGCCGGCCCACGATCCGCGTGAATGGTGAGTTGGTCGCGCCCGATGTGCTCGCGGACGCAACACGTGGCAATCAAATCTTCCGCGAGCACGCCCGATTCGTACGGCGCGAGCATCCAGCCCACCACGTAGC
>JBDTTO010000409.1:0-4134 GCA_039930585.1 Gemmatimonadaceae bacterium | reverse complement strand
GCGGTGGGCTCGTTGATTGTCCCATGCGAGTCATGATTGACGGAGTCATGATGCCCGAACTCACCGACATCGACCAGGTCGATCCGAAAGCGGCATACGGCATCGAAGTGTTCAACGGTCCGGCGGCAATTCCACTGCAAATGCAGGGCATGCGCAAAGAACAGTGGTGCGGATTGATTGCGATCTGGACGAGAAGTGGGTGAAGGACGGTCGGCTCTGATGATCCGAATTTCGCGGTTTGGTCATCACCTAATCTTCGCCGTCGGCTTCCTTGCACTCACACTGACACTTCCAGCGCAACAAACGTCTTCGGTCGCCGCGATCATTCGCAATGTGCGCGGCGATTCGATTCCGTTTGCGAAAGTTCGCGCAACCATGAATGGCCAGGACATCAGTGCAAGCGCAAACGAGCGCGGCCAGTTTCGGGTAACGCTGCCGTTCGGACGCGCGCACTTCACCGTCACGGCTCTTGGATACGAAGCGTTGGAAAGCGACGTTGCTGTCGATCGTGCAACACTTTCTCCGAACTTCGTGTTGCGTGACGCTACGCAACAGTTACGCGAGTTGGAGGTACGTGCTGCCTGGGTTGGGATTCGCGGCGGCATTGGCGACGAGGTCACACGCAAACCTGTCGCAGGTGCCGTCGTCACGCTGTCGCGCGGACAAAAAAGTTTCCAGACCGACAGTTCGGGCCGGTTTGAAATCCCAATGGCAAGCGCCGAAGATGTCGTGTTGCAAATCGAACGCGACGGTTATGTGATGCGGCCCGCACGCGTCGACGTTCGCAGCGATCGGCCAACCGATGTCGTGTTTTTCATGACTCCCGGCAAGACGGTGAACGGTGCGAAAAACAGGTTGATTGATCTCAATCATCGCATCGCGATGAACGAACCGTTCTCGTTCACGGCCGGCCGCGAAGAAATCCTCGCTGCCAAGGCGCTCACGCTCTACGATGCGATCATTTCGTCCGGACTGCTCGCGAAGCAACACATGACAATGGGCAAATCGATCTGCCTGTTCGTGAACGGCTTGCCACGCGTTGGTTTTCCCGTCAGCACATTTCCGGCCGCCGACATCGATTTCATCGAAGTGTACGGGCAGAAATCCGATGCAGCCCGTTCACTAACGGCCGAGTTGCCGCGGGGTTCGTCGTGCTATTCGAATCCTCAGTTCTTGCCAGAAGTTGGAAGCGGCACTGGCCGACGATACGTGGCCATCGTCTCGGTGTGGACGCGCAAATAGCGGACTTGAAGTAACGACGCATTGATGATCGGCATCCGGGCCTCTCTGCCGGTATCAATGACCTGTGCGTACGGATTAGCTTTGCCACCATGCCTCACGACACCGCCCTCCTGTACAATCTGGCGGCCGCGTTTGCAGTAGCCTTCGTTTTTGGCTTCCTCGCATCGCGTGTCAAACTGCCCCCGCTCGCCGGCTATTTGCTGGCCGGCGTCGCACTTGGCCCGCACTCGCCATGGTTTGTGGGCAACGTCGAACTCGCGAGCCAGCTCGCAGAAATTGGTGTCGTGCTGCTCATGTTCGGCGTTGGGTTGCACTTCTCTCCGGGCGACCTGATGCGCGTACGTCGCATCGCACTGCCAGGCGCATTACTGCAAATGGGAATCGCCACGCTGCTCGGTGTTGGTCTCGCGCTTTCGTGGGCGTGGGATTTGCCAGCGGCTATTGTGTTCGGCATCTCGCTGTCGGTTGCAAGTACAGTCGTTGTACTGCGCGTACTCGAAGCGCGCGGCCTGCTTGACTCCAACGATGGTCGTATTGCGGTCGGTTGGTTGGTCGTAGAAGATCTGGGCGTCGTAATGGTGCTCGTTTTGCTGCCATCAATACTCAGCGGCGCCGGCGCGTCACCGGCGCTCAGTGACGCACCAACCGGCAACCTCGCATGGATCATCGCACTCACGCTGCTCAAAGTCGGGGCGTTCATTGTGTTGATGGGACTTGTCGGTCGTCGCGCAGTTCCGTGGCTGCTGACGCACGTTGCGCGTAGTGGTTCACGCGAACTGTTCACACTGGCAGTGCTCGCGGTATCACTGGGCGTTGCAGTTGGTGCCTCGTCGCTTTTTGGCGTTTCGTTTGCGCTGGGCGCCTTTGTCGCCGGCGTTGTGATCAGCGAATCCGATTTGAGTTATCGCGCAGGTGCCGATGCATTACCTATGCAGGATGCATTTGCCGTTCTGTTTTTTGTATCCGTTGGAATGTTGCTCGATCCGTCGGTGTTTCTCACGTCGCCGGGACGCGTTGCGGCAACAGTAGGTGTCATACTGTTGGGCAATGCAGTGGTCTCCGCATTGCTCATGGTGTTCTTGCGTCATCCGCTGGGTGCGTCGCTCCGGCTTGGTGCAAGCCTTGGACAGATTGGCGAATTCTCGTTCATTCTCGCCGGACTTGGCGTAAGCATCGGCGTATTGCCCGAAGTAGGTCGCAGTTTGATCCTCGCGGCCGCATTTGCAACCATCGTGTTGAATCCGCTGGTGTTTTTCCTGATGAGTCGCATCGCCGATTTTCTGTCGCGATATCCGCGATTGCTTGATCGAATCGAACGGCAGAAAGCACCGCGCATGGTTGCGACGGATCTCTTTGCAGCACAGGTGATCGGACATGCGATCATTATTGGATATGGTCGCGTCGGACGCACGATTGGTGATGCACTCACGCGTATTGGCAAACCATACATTGCCATTGAACAGGATCGACGTACAGTCGAAGCGATGCGCACACTGGGCGTCGCAACGGTTTATGGCGACGCCACGCGTCCGGGCATACTGGATCTCGCCCAACCTGAACTGGCGAGTCTTCTGGTCATTGCCGCACCCGATCCGTACCACGCGCGACACGTAATTGAGCTAGCGCGCAAAAAGAATCCCGAAATTGATATCGTGGTGCGCACACACAGCGACAAAGAACAGGAATTGTTCGAGTCACTGGGCGTGAGCAAAGCGTTGATGGGCGAACGCGAGCTGGCCTTTGGTATGGCTTACCACAGCTTGCGGTCGTTGGGATACGACGATGACCGCGCGGATTTCGTGGTCGCGGGATTACGCGGCGGCGACCGAATGCACACGCGGGAATTCAGCTCGCTGATGCCGCCGCCCACACCCGGCGGACGGGCTTGAGCGAATCCGCTCAGGCACTCGCTCTCTGCTTATCGAAATCGTAAAATAGACCTCGACCACAGCGCGGTTTTCCCATTTTTCAGAATTGTTTGAGGTTGCGATGGCTGCGAAAAAGTCTGCCGGCAAATCTGCCAAAAAGAGCGCAACAAAAGCCGTGAAGAAAGCAATCGCGTCGGAAGGTGCATCTCCAAAAGGTGTTTCGCAGCCGGCGACTCGTGCGTTGGCAAGTATTGGCGTTACGAAAGTTGATCAGTTGACGAAACATCGCGAGTCGGATGTTGCCATGCTGCACGGCATGGGGCCGAAGGCGCTCGGTATTCTCAAAGCAGAATTGAAGTCACAAGGCAAATCTTTCAAGGCGCAATCCAGTAAGTAATCATGGAGGCACAAACGATGATGCAAATTTTCCACTGACTCCGGAAGGCTCATTGCCAACGTCCGGGGTGAAGCACGCAGAGTGCTGTGGTGAACAGGCTGTGCGCAACAAGACGGCGGCAGGGCCCGCGACCGAAATCACCAGGATTACGCCACCTACTCCCTAGCCCTATTAGATTTTCTACAATGTTCGCCCGTCGACTCACCGCGCTGTTGCTCGCACTCTTCACGCTGCACCTGAATCTTCTCGGGGCGGATTTTGCGTGCGCGCGACACAGCGGTTCGGCAATGTCCGAACAAATGGCGAGTCACGAAACGGCAGGGGCAGCGACCGCCGACCACGACAATTCGATGACGCATTCCATGTCATCCAACGTGTCGGTTCCATCACTGTCAGATAACGGCAGTGAACCCCCACCGTGCGAAGTACCGGTGCAGGCCAACTGCTGCCGAGCGTTGGCGTCGTGCTCCGTGGTGTTTTCGGCGGGTAATGAACTCGAAGTCAGTAGCGCACGGAATTTTGGTGAGATGATTGCGCTTGGTACAATGACCGTGCCGCCGTCCGAAACGGCCGCACCCGAACCGCCGCCGCCGAAAGCGTAGCCCGCACAATTCAATGTGTGAAACG
>JBDTTO010000408.1:0-4134 GCA_039930585.1 Gemmatimonadaceae bacterium | reverse complement strand
CCATCTTCGCGACCCACGTCTTCGAACGAATCGAATCGACGGGATACATCGAGCTGGCCTTGAAGTTGTGCGGGAAGCCCAGCGTGTGGCCAACTTCGTGCGCCGCAACAAACTGAATCAAACGGCCCATCAACGAATCGGGCATCGGGAATTTCTGCGCGCGCAAATCGAGATGACCAACCTGTGAGAAATACCACGTGCGCTGCAGATCCTGCACGTTGAAATACATCTGCACGTCAGCGTCGATGATTTCACCAGTGCGTGGATCAACGGTGCTTGGTCCAACGGCATTGGCCACCGGACTTGGCAACCAGCGAATCATCGCGACGGATGCATCTTCACCCGAGAACTCAGGATCATTTGGCGCATCCGCAGCAACGATGCCTTTGTAAAAGCCGGCACCTTCAAACGCTGGCTGCCATTCTTCAATGGCACGTTTGATCCACGGCTTGAGCCAGTTTGGCGTTGCCGGATCAACGTAGTACGTGATCGGTTTGATCGGCACGCACAAACCATTCACCTTCGGTTTGTCGGAGCATTCCAAACGCCAGCGCGAGATGTAACGGCGCGGCACGACGCGATTTTCAGCAGAACCAAAATCCTGTTTGGTTTCGCCAAAATATCCAACTCGCGCATCCTGAAAACGCGGTTGCATTGGATTGTCCGGCAACTTCACAAACGAATACGTGTACGCCTCGGTCGTTGCCGCGGGGGGAGCGCCGCCTGGTGCACCAGCGGCCTGCGGCGTAAACGTCTGCACCGCCGTGACATTTACATTGCGCGAGAACGCACCAAACTTGTCGATGTACGAACGCGTCGCATCAACCAGTGCCCGTCGACCACCGGCTGCGAACTCCTGAACCGCGCCAGTGAAAATGCGCGTCACATCAATGACCGCCGCGCTGTCCTTGCCGTACGCCTCAACGTTGAACACCGCGATGATCGGATAGAACTCAATCAGCGACATGGCGCGTGCACCGGTACGCATGCTGTCGGTGGCGACCACGTTGTAGTTGATGTCCTTCATGTACACGCGATTTTCGCGACGTTCAAAACGCACGAGACGATCGTTCAACAACGTGCCGTTGCCGCCGATGCCCGCAGGTGTTGCCGCAAGCGTTGAGACGGCGACGAAATCCTTGCCCATTTCGGAAGCCGGAATTTCGAAGTACAGCGAGTTGCCAACCATGTGCACGCCGAATATGCCGGACTTCGATTTCGCGCGCGGCGTAACGACCGTCGCATATGGACGCGGCGCAGGTGTTTGACCGGCCGCGTTACCGCCACCCGGTGGCGCACCGCCGCCTGGTTGACCGGCACCTGCGCCGGGAGCTGGCGCACCGGGAGCTGGTGTACCCGGAGCTGGAATAGCCGGCGCACCAGCGGCGGGGCGCGCAGTGGTGGGAGCAGGCGCGGTTACAGGTTTGACGGTCTTGTGGCAGGCATTGAGCGACAACGCTGCGGTCGAGACCAGCAGGAGGGGGACCAGGCGCATTGAGGGGGATCAGAAGGGGTCGGCTAACGCGGATCCATTGCAGATGCCGCGATTGCGGATGCTGCGAATGCGGAGTGCCGCAAATGCGGCATGCCGCAAATGCGGAGTGCCGGAGGATAATCGCCCGAAGCATGGCTTGCAGGTGGTTGGGACGGATTGCCCGGTGGGTCGCATAAAACACCTGCACCCGCTCCATTAGTTTCGCTAACAAGCTGTTAGCATCTGCATCACGGCCGTGCTCGCTATGGCGAATGTTGCGCCAAGCGATCACGTTCCTGATATGCCGCACTTGCCTCCGAACCCGGATCCAAACGGGCTACATCCCAGCGGCGTACTTTCTGACGGAATGAATGCAACCGGCGTAAGCCCGATCGCACGTTTTCAGGATGCGCGCACTGTGGCCGTGGCCAATTGGCAAGCGGACGGCACCTTCACCGACGCCAACGCAGCATTTCTCGGGCTGATCGGTTATTCCGCTGAAGATCTGTCAGCCGGACGCGTGACATGGGATTCGCTGGCCGCGCCCAGTGCCACGTCGTCGCAGGAACTGATGCGCGTACTGCTGGATGGCGCAGGAATGGCGCCGCCATTTGACACGGTGTGGATTCGGAAAGGCGGCAGCGAAGCGCCTGTGTTGGTGGTCGTGGCAACACTTGATCGCGATCGCGGTACGGGGTGGTTATTCGCGCTCGATCAACGCACACAGAAGGCCACTGAAGCAGAACTGCGCGCCAGTGAAGAGCGATACCGCCTGGTCACGCGCGCGGCGGGTGGCGTGATGTGGGAGTGGGATATTTCCGACGAAACGATCTCGTTGGGCGCCGGTGCGCACGAGCTCTTTGGTTGGGACATTGATGACGTGCCCGTCCCGATGTCATGGTTTCAACAGCGGATTCATCCCGAAGACATTGGCGCGATGCTCGCGCGTGCCGAGGAAGTGCATACGAGTTCGGTGAGTTCGGCGACGCATGCGTATCGCTTTCGTCGGGCAAACGGACAGTGGGCAATGGTGCACGATCACTTTCACGTGATTCGCGACGCCGATGGCAAAGCCCAACGCGCGATTGGCGTGATGCTGGACGCGTCCGAACGACATGCGTTGCAGGAACAGTTGCGCCAGGCGCAGAAAATGGATGCCGTTGGTCGCTTGGCGGGTGGGATTGCGCATGATTTCAACAACCTGCTTACGATCATTCGCGGCAACGCGTCGCTCGCAATCGAGGGTGTTGATGCGTCGCATCCGTTGCATGCAGAACTGACCAACATTGAGCAGGCGGCAGCGCGCGCAACGGATCTGACACGTCAGTTATTGGCATTTGGCCGGAAGCAGGTGTTGTTGCCGCAGCCGCTGGATATCAACGCAATTGTTGCGCAACTACAGCGATTGCTTGATAGAACTGTGCCTGCGTCAATCGCAGTGCGTCTGACGCCAGCGGCCGAATCTGGATTGATCAAGACCGATCGCGGACAGTTGGAGCAGGTGATTTTGAATCTCGTGATCAATGCACGCGATGCGATGCCAAACGGTGGCACGCTCGAAGTGCGCACGAGTGAATTCACTGTCGGCGATGAAGCGAGCAACTTCATGCCACCGTCGGACATTCCGATTCGTCCTGGTCATTACGTGCATCTGGCGGTGACGGATAACGGAACAGGAATGGATCCGGACACGCGCGCCCATGCGTTCGAACCGTTCTTCACGACGAAAGCCGTCGGACTCGGCACCGGCCTGGGCCTGGCAACAGTTTACGGAATCGTGAAGCAGAGCGACGGATACGTGTGGATTGAAAGCGAGCTTGGAAAAGGCACAACTGTGAACGTGTGTTTCCCGCGATTTGAGGGGGAGGCGCGTCGTCCGCGCCCGACGCCAACAGCTTCACCAACAATCAAGACTGAGCATACGGTGCTGTTGGTGGAAGATGAACGTGGTGTGCGCGAACTGGCGTTGCGTGTGTTGAATCGTGCGGGTTATCGCGTGCTGGTGGCGAGTGACGGTGTGGAGGCGCTCGCAATCTGGGAGGATAACCCTGCGCAAATTGATGTTGTTGTGACCGATGTGGTGATGCCGCGCCTGGGCGGGAGCGAGTTGGTGACGCGCTTGCGTGGTGAGCGCATTGACGTGCCGGTGCTATTCATGTCCGGCTATGCCCGGAACGCAGCAATCGGTGATGCACCGGCCGATCGTCGTACGCGCTTCTTGCAGAAACCATTTACCGTGCCGGCGCTGCAGCATGCGGTTTCGGAGCTGGTGTTGATGAAGCACGCGACGTGACTTTTCGGACAATCCCCAAAATCAACCACGGTGGCGCGAGCGCGCCGAGCTACTTGAGCTTGATCACCAGCCAGTCAGCCATCGCACCCAGTACTGAGCGACGCACATGTTTGTCGGGAAGCGCCGCGTAGCCGCCAGGTAGTCCCGAAGGATCCGCAAGAAACAGATGGTCGGTTTCAGGAAATTTTTTCACCGTCACATCTTTGTTGCCACCGGCACGCAACGCTGCCGAAAGTGTGTCAGCCTGTTCAGGCGTCACTTGATGATCCGTTTCTCCCTGCAAAATCAAAACAGGTTGCGTTACCAGCTTCGCGGTTTTCACTGGATCATGCTGCATGAAAAATCCGATCCATGGATTGGTGCGTCA
>JBDTTO010000407.1:0-4134 GCA_039930585.1 Gemmatimonadaceae bacterium | reverse complement strand
GGCCATGGCATGGGTCATTGGTACGGCGCGCAATTTCTGCTGCACGACATTCTCGTCAAACTCGGCGCTTCAGTTGCACGACCGAAACCGCCACAAACGCTCAAGTCTCGGGTAATTGGTGTAGCGCGTCAGGTGTGGCGTCGGCTCCCGCAAAGTGCTCGTGATGTCATCAAGCAAGCGCGAAGCAGCGTTACAACGCCGAAAGTACAAACGCATTCGCCATCAATTACGGCGGACGTAACACGGTCGCGTTGCTTCGTTCATCCGAACGGTTTAGCCGTTGGTGGCATTCGGTTAAATCTGATTGGCCGCGAACCCGGCGGTCTGCTCAAACCAGGCGTTGACGCCGAAATATTTATCGCGTGGCTGCGCGAATCACTTTTGGCCATCATCGACAATCGCAGGGGCAAACCCATCATCCGCGCGGTTCGTCGGACAGCCGAAATGTACGCCGGAGAAAATCTGGATCTGCTGCCCGATCTGCTCGTGGAATGGAGCGATGAAGTGGCGACCGGAAGCACCAACGTTGCCGGTGGAATTGGTGCTACGGTCACGGTGTCATCACCGCTCATTGGCACAATTTCCGGCATCAACGATTTTGGACGAACAGGCGAACACCGAAATGCAGGTTGGATGGTTGCGGCAGGACCTGGCATCACACACGGACAATTCACAACACATCCAAACGTTATCGATCTCGCGCCAACTTTCTCGGCAATGCTGGGTGTAACACTTACGAACGTGGACGGAAAACCCATCGAGCAACTCATGCCCGCAAACAGCCCGCAGCAGCCGTGATTAACGGTGTTCGAACGATTCGTGCGACAGTCATCGCCATTGGCGCCGCATTCGTGTTGTCGTCTACGTTAAGGGCGCAAACGAAATCGCCCGCGAAGAAAAAAACGGTTTCAGCGAAAGTCGTCGCGAACAAAACTGCTGCAATCGATTCTGGTACGCCCAAAGCCGGCGCACTTTTTCGCGTACCGGTCGTGCATTCGAAATGTGCGAACGTCTCCTCGGCGTCTGTTGCCGGCGAGCCGATTCACATCCACCAATCGGGTGATTCGCTGTTCGCGTTGGCAGGTATTCCGATCGATTCGGTGAACGGCGTTTCGCTTGTGGTGCACTGCGCGAACGGTGATTCCGCAATTACACGCATTCACACACTGCGCAGCACGTATCCGCTGGAACGCCTCAAGGTCGCGCCCAAGTTTGGTGCCGAGCCCGATTCGGCGCTCGCGGCCCGTATGAAACGCGAGGCGGACCAGGCCGCGGTGGTTTCGCGCAATGCGCATGTAACGCCGCGACTTTGGACAAACGGGTTCGTTGTGCCAAGGGAAACGCGAGTAACGAGCGGGTTTGGCGGAGGGCGAACGTTCAACGGAACCGTGACCAGCCGACACATGGGCACGGACTACGCAGGCGCGGTTGGTGCGCCAGTTCGCGCCGCCAATCGCGGCATTGTCCGGCTGATTGGCGCGTTCTACCTGGGCGGAAACGTCATTTACCTCGACCACGGCGAAGGGATTGTCACGGCGTATTTGCATCTCAGCAAACAAATGGTGGCGGTCGGCGACACGGTCCAGCAGGGTGACATCATTGGTTTGGTTGGCGCGACTGGGCGGGTGACCGGTCCGCATTTGCACTTCATCGCGCGTTATGGCGCCATTACGGTGGATGCTGCGAGTCTTTACGCCGTAACAATGGCGGACAGAAAGCCGTAGTTTGGGGCTATGTCCGCCCTGCGCCCGGAGTTTCGATCTGACCTTGAAGGACTGCGGGGAGTTGCCATTCTCCTCGTGGTCCTTTTTCACGCTGGTATTTCAAGCGTGGCGGGCGGCTTTGTGGGCGTCGATGTGTTCTTCGTGCTGTCCGGATTTTTCATCACGGGTCTGCTCGAGCGCGAGACCGAGCTTACCGGCGGCATCAACCTCACCGATTTCTACGCGCGACGTGCGTTGCGATTGTTGCCGCCACTGTTGGTGGTGCTGCTCGTAACACTCGTGCTGGTGATGTTCTTGTATGCGCCAATTGATCGCCCTGGAATTGCCGGTAACGCGCGCGCTGTCGCGATGTATTCCGGCAACATGGCGTTTGCCAGCAAATCCGTTGACTACTTCTCGTCGGGCGAAAATCCACTGTTACACACGTGGTCACTCGCGGTAGAGCAGCAGTTCTACTTTTTCTGGCCGATGTTGTTTGTGTTGGTCGCGTTGGCGTTTGAACGCAAAGCGGCGGCCACGTCTGCATTTGCGTTTCCGGATGCGCGTCGCACGACACATTGGCCGTTGCTGATTGCAGTCGTTGTCACGGGCGTGATTTCATTCGTTGCATCAATGCTGTTGACGCGTTCCGCGCAGTCGTGGGCGTTTTTTGGCATGCCAACGCGCGTGTGGGAGTTCGCGTTAGGTGGCGCGCTTGCGCTATTGATGAATCAGCGCACCGCCGTCGGAATGAAACGTTGGGTGTGGCTGCAGTTCGCCGCATTGGTCGCAATTGCATTCGCCGTTGTCACGTACGATCGGTCAACACCATATCCCGGCGTAGCCGCACTGCTGCCAGCGTTCGCAACAATCGCATTGCTCGTTGGTGGACAGTATGCGCCGGGCAGTTGGATTAGCCGAGTGTTGGCTGCAGCGCCATTTCGGTGGTTGGGTGGTTTGTCGTACGCGTGGTACCTGTGGCATTGGCCACTGGTTGGATTAGCCGGCGTGCTCAACCCAGGTATTGGCGTTTGGGGCAAGCTGGTGTGGTGCGTCGTCGCGCTCGGACTCGCGTGGCTCACGTATCGGTTTGTCGAACGTCCTTCGCGCGATGGCAAACTGTCCACGATGCCTTCGGGCCGACTCGCGATTGGCACATTCGCTGCAACGGTGCTCGCAGCGGTAATTGCGCAGGGCGCGCTTATGTTGGCCGAACGTCGCATGCAGGAACCGGCGCAGAAGGCATTCGCTGCGGCGCGGGATAGTCGTGTTGATCACGGCTGCTGGGCAACCTCCTTCACACGACCTGGCTCGTGCGAGTTTGGTGACGTTCACTCCAGCACCACAGTTGTGCTGTTCGGCGATTCACACGCTGAGCACTGGTTTGGGGCGCTTGATCGCGCGGGTAAGGAGCGTGGTTGGAAGATTGTGCTGATGGTGATGGGCGGATGCCCGGTCGCAGAACTTCCGCTGCTGAAACGTGGTGGCATCAAGAGTTACTACGACGCGTGCACGCAGTTTCGTGAAGCAACGCTGCAGCGCATTATCGCGCTCAAGCCGGCAGCTGCAGTGTTATCCAGCTTTGATCACTACGTTGCCGTGAACGGAGAAGCGTCCGAGTGGAAGTCATCGCCTCAGTCCTGGGAGGAAGGTTTACGCCGCACATATTCGCGATTGTCGGCAGCCGGAATTCCGGTGGTCGCTATTCGTGGAACGCCACGCACAGGGTTTGGTGTGCCGGCGTGTTTGTCGCGTCGCGAAGCCGGCCTGATGTTCGCGCAGTCGTGCGAATACGATCTCTCCTCGTCGCTGGTTCCACGGGCTGTTGTGGCGCAGACCACAGCCGCGAGTGGACTTGGTGTGCGTTTTGTGGACATGAACGATCAGGTGTGCTCGACCACAAGGTGTCAGGTGATGAAGAATGGCGTCGTGGTGTTTACGGATGACAATCATCTCACCTACGAATTCAGTCGCTCAGTCGCGACGGTCTTTGGCGCGCGCATCGCGGCTGCAGCCAACACACTCGGCAGTCCGTTACGGTAGTCGTGGTTTGTCCGGACATGTTGAAATGAGGTGGGCAACCAATTTTCGTGTGAGATTCGCAGCCGCCGTGGTTTGGAGTGCGCAGTTGTGTCTCGCAATTGCAACTGCGTGCGTGACGCTTGTCGGTAGCGTTATTGATGCGCAATCAGCTCCGGCAAAGATTGATACTGTCACACTAAGCGCGAACGGGCGCGCAGTTTTTCGCGTTTGGAATTCGTATCTGATCTCACGAGCGGGCAAACGAGCGCAACGCTCCGATACACCATCGCCGTATTGGTTGTTGGCCGAGCAGAAGCGGTGGTCGTTTTATGACATGGCGGCCAGCTATCTCGATGATGATGCGGAACCGCAAACGGTGTCAGTTGTGCGCGCCAACCCACAGTCCGAT
>JBDTTO010000406.1:0-4136 GCA_039930585.1 Gemmatimonadaceae bacterium | reverse complement strand
GTACAGAAATTCGAGTCCATCGTAATAACTCTTGACGCGCAACTTCTCATCACGACCGTGCGCGTTCGTTTCACCCGGTGTTGAGAAGATTCCACTCACGCCGTACGTCGGCACGCCGGCGGTCCGCAGGAACCGGCCATCGGTTGCGCCCGTGCTCATTGTTGGAATGACCGGAATGTTGCCGAACATCTTCTTTGTCAGCATTGTTGTTGCGTCAAGCAATCGCGGCTCGACCGGGTTTGGCGCCTGACCAAACGTTTCGCGACTTTCGACCAGCATCGTGACTTTGACGCCCGTGTCCGCGAAGATGCGCGCGAACGTCGCCTTTACTTCTTCGATGTTGGACGTTGGTACGATGCGACAGTTCACGTTTGCCGTCGCCGTTTGCGGGAGCGCGTTGTACGCGTGTCCGCCATTCAGTCGCGTTGCGACACATGTTGTACGGAGCATTGATGCGTAGCGCGCATCTTTTGAGACGATTGCTGCGGCGGCAACATTTTTCGGATTGGCCGCAACGGCGCGCATCGCAGCGGCCATTGCTGGTTTTTCCACTTTGGCTGTCTGCTCGAAGAACGGTTTCGAAACTGCGTTCAGCGCAACAGGAAACGTGTACTGCGAAAGTTTCTGCAACGCGTTGGTCAGTTCATAAATTGCGTTGTCGGGCCGCGGCACGCTTGAATGACCGCCGGTATTGATCGTTGTCAACGTAAAATTCACAGGCACTTTTTCAGCGGCCTGCACCGAGTGAAACAGTGGGTTGTTGCCATCCAGCGTTCCGCCTCCACCCTCGTTGATTGCGTATTCCGCATCAATCAGCGACTTGTGATTCTTGATCAGCCACTCCACACCATTTGACGCGCCACCTTCTTCGTCTGCGGTTAGCGCAATGATGAGATCACGCTCGGGCACCCACCCTTCCTGCTTGTAGCGAATCACGTTCGCGACAAACATTGACGCCATCGCTTTGTCGTCGGAGGCACCGCGTGCGTAGAAGTAACCATCGGCCTCGTGCAGCTTGAACGGATCGCGAGGCCAGTCGGCGCGCAGTGCGGCAACCACATCAATGTGCGCGAGGAGCAGAATTGGTTTGCCCTGACCGCGTCCGCGATAACGCACGACGAGATTGCCCTTCGTTGGTGCATTGTCCGGAATCAGCAATTGCACATCAGCCGCCGGAAATCCCGCCGCCTTGAATCTGGCCGCGATCGCCTCGACCGCTTTCGTTACCGAACCCACCGAGTCGACCGTGTTGATCTCAATCATTTCCTGATAAATCTCGCGCGCTGCCGCCTGTTGCGCCGTGAGCGGTTTCGCTTGCGCGTGCGTGGACGCCGCTAGCAGGAAAGTCGCAGCAACCGAAAGTGTCGACGCAATGCCGATGGAGCGAGAGCAAGACATAAGCCTGGCGGTGAGAAGTTGATCGAGCGATAAAACGCGATGTGCCAACTGCGAACTACCGAGCCTCGAGCCTGTCTATTCCCTTCGCATCACGCTTCCACACGAAGTAGCGCGCCAGCCATGCAGTGTTCAACTCTTCCAGCTTGTCCTGATTGATGTGCGCTGGATCAATCGGGATCTCGTACACAGTATCGCGCACAAAATCGGTTACGGCCAGCTTCGGCGGATAAACGCCGTCAACCGGATTGTCGCTCAGCATGAAACGAACGAAACTTTGTGCATCGGGTGAAACACCCAGCGGCGGCACGCTCGGAATAACCGAGCCTGTTCCCTTTGCCGTGAACGGATAAACTTCGAGCTTCTCGATGTTCAGCACCGCATTATCAAACAACAACATTTGGCTGTGCGCAAACGTGGCGACGTTTACGCGTCCGCCCAAATCGCGTGGCTCGCGCGTCTCGGCCATGCGTTGTGCGTTATTCGTCAGTTCGGCGGGTGTATCATGCGAGAATGCTGCAACACGCTGCTGCTTAAGCGTTCCGGCTTCGTCCGTCAGCAACTGCCACGATGATCCATTTGCCGTAAGCAGTGCGGTTCGCGATCCCGGCAATTTGATGACGAGATTGGCCAGAAGGGAGTCGCTGTCATTCGCGGCCGATGGTATCGGCTTGCCTTTGAACGCAACCCGAAACGTGCCATAAAAATCGATGGTGCTCATGCCATCGATATCCACCGGTTTGAAATACGAAACAATCGCGCTGATTGCAAAATCGCCGATGTGTTCGGTGCGCACAGGCTCCGAAATTTTCAGTATGCGATAGCGATACGTCACGCCATCGGTTTTTGTCGGACCTCCCTTTCCCTGTGTTGGATACCACGTGCTCCACGCAGAATCGGCCGAGGTCGGGTGCGGCAGCGCAGGCAAGGTAAACGACGCGCGTTCTGTCTCGTTCAACGCAACTTCAATCGTCGGCGTGCCGCGAGACGTAACGATTGGTGCCACACCGTTCACAACCCAACTGCCATCAACTTTGTGTGCGTCTTCTTTCCAGAGCGCGCCACGCTGCCGATCCGGCCGTCGCAGCAGGGTTTCTGCACCGAGATCCAGATACGCAACGCCTGGAGTATTCGCGGGCGAATCGGCTCGGGTATTGGGCCAGCGCGCTTCGACATGCAGCATGAGTTTTTCGCCATCAATCGTTGGCGGAATGTCTGCCAGTAATCGGCCAACTCCACCGGCAGTCCCGGCCACCACCAGCATTGTCGTGGCCGAGTAGAGCAGGGCCAGCAACGTGTTGGGGTGCGCAGAGGCGGCGACCACGCGCGAAACCACCAGACCGATGATGAGCCCTGCTGCCAAACCGCACAGCGCGAGACCAACAACGTAGTAGCCCGAGCCACCCTCGAACGAGGAAATGCGGTACCAGCGAACCGAGAGGTTGGCGAGATATCCGCTGACCAACGTCCCGATTGCGGCGGTGACAACGGCCGTAACAATTGTATTGAGCCAGCTCATGATTTCCGGAGAGCAGCGTGCGTGGATATCGGGTCGGTCGAAACTTACCGCACGCACCACACTATCGGATTGGAATTCAGTGCGGGAAGCACCAAACAGTCTGGCGCTCCGCTGACAAACGCAACTACTCCTTCCGCGGTAACCGCAACTTCAACGCATCAAACCCGGCGATCGAATCAAGCGTCGCGCCCAATCTGCGTAGCGCATCGTTTGACTTGCCACAGCGATTGTCTGCACGCGCCGGAAGTTTGACGGCGTAATCAATCGTCAGTCGCAGCGCTTCTTTGTCGCGCACGTCGCAAGTGGTGCGTCCGAATCGCAGCGCTGCATCTGGAAACGTGCGAATGACCAGCGCACTCAACGAATCGCGTTCACTCGCGGACAACGTTGCCATCACCACGCGCTGCGCGTTGCCTTCGCCGGCCGCGAGGCGGACTTCGCCCAGTGCGTTTACGTGCAGAACTGTCGATTCGCACGCCGTGGCGCACACAGTGCGATTCAGTGTCACACTGTCAAATGGCGCTCGTGCAACGGGAGCTACCAGTTTTGCGAATCCCGCCCGTGGCGACGTTGGCATCGGTGCGCCCGGTACCGCGGAGATTTGTGTGCCTGCAACCTTACCGGACAACTGCGGTCTGACATCGCGCGCCTTATCTGCAGATGAATCCGTAACTTGTGCGACCGAAGTAACGATCGTTGAGAGCGCGATCGATCGCTCGGCCGCCGGCGCAGTTACAGGCATCGGTGCGAGAACAGTGGTGTCTGATCTGGCGCCTCCAGCTGCTACCCGCAATGCACGCGCCGCATTGCCGGTTCCTGCGGCTTGCGCTTGTTCTTGTGCGACCGTCGGTGCGGCGACTGCGCGTGATTCCACCTGAGGTGGTGGCGAGGCCGCCGCAATTGTGGCGGCAGGTTCCGCCGGTGCAGGTTGCTTTCGCGACGCCAGCTTTTGATTCGCGGCGACTTGCGCAGGTGCTGATTTCTTGTCCTGTACTTTAGGCGCGCTTGCGACATTCTCGCGTTCAGCGCGCGCCGGTCCGGCCGCATCCGCAGCCGGAGCGCTTTGTGCTGTTGCGGCAACCTGCGCAGGCGCTTCACGAGACGTAGCGCTTGTGGGCACGACCACATCATCGCCCAACATGAATCCCGACTTTGCAATGGCAACGGCAAATACCAACACTGCCGCGATTTTTCCCATCGCACTCCACGGGATTTTGCGCGG
>JBDTTO010000405.1:0-4139 GCA_039930585.1 Gemmatimonadaceae bacterium | reverse complement strand
GCGATTCTCAAGAGTGGTCTGCTCATCGTTCCGGACGCGCGCGCCGATGAACGGTTTGCAGACAATCCGCTCGTCACGGGCGCAGCCGACATTCGCTTCTACGCCGGGGCACCGCTCATCACACCGGACGGCCTCGCGTTGGGGGCGTTGTGCGTACTCGATCACGTGCCGCGAGAGCTTACACAACAACAGCAGGATGCGCTGCGCGTTTTGAGTCGACAGGTCCTGGCACAAATGGAGCTGCGACGTCAAACACGCGAACTCATCGCAACGGAAGCCGCCGCAAGTTTGTCTGCCGCGATGTCTGCGCGCGTCGAACGCGAATTCCGGATGCTGTTTGCAGCGAATCCGCTCGCCATGTGGATCTATGACAAAGAGTCAATGCAATTTGTCGAGGTAAATGAGGCGGCAATCTCGCGTTACGGTTACTCGCGTGACGAATTTCTGAGTATGAGTATCAAGGACATTCGTCCGCCCGAAGATGTCGGTCGACTGCTGCAATACATTGGCGGCGATCGTGAGCCGTGGATGGACGCTGGCAGCTGGCGCCATCGCGTGAAGTCTGGACGCATCATTGATGTCGACATCACGTCACACGTACTGCTGTTTGCTGGGCGGCCCGCAGTACTCGTCGTTGCACAAGACATTACCGATCGCAAGCGTGCCGAGTCCGAACGCAACGAAGCGATTGCCGCGCTTCGCGTTGCCGAGGAACGTATTCGGTATGCGTTGCAATGCGCGAACGTTGGTGTCTGGGATATGAATTATGTGACGGGCGAACTGAAGTGGTCCGAAATTCAGGAAGCGAATTACGGTCTGGCTCCCGGAGAATTCACCGGCACGTATGAGGCCTTCCTTGCACTCGTCCATCCTGATGATCGCGACGCGGTGATTGCAGCTTCGAGAGGCGCAGCGATTTCGGGAGGCGATTTTTCCATCATGCACCGCGCGAAGTGGGCGGATGGAACGGTTCGATGGATTACCGGCAGTGGTCGCGCCGATCTCAATGAACACGGCGTGCAAGTTCGTGCCATTGGAATTTCAATGGACATCACCGAACGTCGTCAGCTCGAAGAGCAGTATCAGCAGGCGCAGAAGATGGAAGCCATCGGCCAGCTGGCCGGAGGTGTTGCCCACGATTTCAACAATTTGCTCACCGTCATTCTTGGCTACTGTGAATTGTTGCTGACTGATCTGCCCGAGGGCGACGAACATCACCACGACCTGCAGGAAATTCAGAAAGCCGGAACACGCGCCGCCGGATTGACACGGCAACTGCTGGCGTTCAGTCGCCGCGAAATTATTGCACCAACGGTTATAGATCTGAACGAAGTTGTGTCTGACATGAAGTCGATGTTGCAACGCCTCATTGGCGAAGACATCAAGGTGCAGATTCGCCTTCGCCCCGGAACACTTCACGTGAAAGCCGACCGTGGCCAGCTTGAACAGATTGTCATGAACCTCGCGGTAAACGCGCGCGATGCGATGCCAAACGGTGGTGTGCTCACACTTGAGACGTCAAACGCGCTGTTGGATTCAAATTTTCACCATTCGAACTTTCGAACGGAACCTGATCCGTTTGTTGCACTGACCGTGAAGGACAATGGCACGGGAATGACGCCGGATGTGCAGGCGCGCGTGTTTGAACCATTCTTCACGACGAAGGCTGTCGGAAAAGGCACCGGACTCGGATTGGCAACCGTGCATGGTATTGTCAAACGTGCTGGAGGTACGGTCACGATCGAAAGTGAGCTGGGGCGCGGCACGTCAATCAGGGTGTTCCTTCCAATTGCGGACAATGACGATTCGCTTCCCGAAATACATCCGAACGTGCGTCCACACGTCGGAGCCGAAACTGTGCTTGTTGTGGAGGACGAAGATGGATTGCGGGAGCTGATTCGTCGCTTGTTGCTGCGTCAGGGATACGAAGTGCACGTCGCCGCCAATATTGATGAAGCGATGCAAACATTCGCCACGATCGAAGCCGACGTGTTGCTGACGGATGTTGTGATGCCGGGCGGTAGTGGTCCGGAATTAACCAGAAAACTGGTTGAGACGCATCCGGGGCTCCGCGTATTGTACATGTCGGGGTATACCGAGGACGCGATAGTGCATCACGGCGTGCTTGAACCGGACATCGCGTTCGTGCACAAACCATTCACGTCCGAGTCGCTGTCACGAAAATTGCGCGAGGTGCTCGACCGATAGTGAGCGGTCGAGCTCTCAATCAGGCCGCGACCGATCCCGCTGAGCCGGTAACAATGCGCACCGGCTCGACGATGGTTCCTTCGCGCGTGTTGCGGCACCGTTGTACAAAACTCTCCGTCACGACATAACCACGCGGTGCAAGTAGCTGGCCCGTATCCATATGCAGGGCATCTCCCAAAATCATCCCGGCTTGCAAAAATGCCACGGGAATTTCGTGCAACACGGCAACGGTCCCGTCTCCGCACCGGAGCGTTTGCAGTGCATCGAGCATCGGAGCTTCGTACCAACCGCTCCGCGCGCGCAACAGCGACACCGCGCCTTCGGCACTCTCGCCGCGACTTTCGATTTGCGTAAACCGAAGCGCGAGATCCAGCAGCTGTGATCCTACGCGGACCTCTGATGTTGCATCGTCGTGAAAGGGGTGCGCCGCGTCGGTCAGACGCGCTACCCGCGACAGAATCGCACGTATCTGACCCAATCGCGGAATGTGCGCCAACAAACGATCGGTAACCGCGGGCATGCCGGCCATCATCGCGGCCTCTTCGGCGTTCAACTCTTGACCGTAGAACAGTTTTTCAGCGACGTCGGCCGGCAGCGTGACGTGACCGAGATGAAAAAACATGGCTGCAATTTCAATCTGCCAAACGTTGCCGAGATTCAGCGCCTGCGCTAACTCCGCCACGAGCTGTTTGACGCGTAACGCGCGTCCAAAAGACAGAGGATTGGTCAGCGACAAAACTTCGGTCAACGCTTCGACGCTTCCCAGCAGCGTTTCCTGCAATAACACGCGCTCTGACGTTAACAGATCGTGATGCGCAACTGCCGCTTCGACCGTTGAAAGCAGCAACGCCGGCGGACACGGCTTCGTCAGGAATCGAAATATTTGTCCATCATTGATGGCCGCAATGGCCGACGTGATGTTGGCTTGTCCCGTGAGCAATATACGAACGGTCGGCGCGTTGATCTGGCGCACGGTTGACAGTAACAACGCGCCGTCGATACCCGGCATGTTCATGTCGCTGATAATCACCGCCGGCCTCGCGCCAGTCTGGAACGCGGCCAGTGCCGCGCCGCCGCTTGGCGCGGTGATCACTTCATAACGCCGTCGCAAATGCAGCGTGAGTCCGGCCAGTACATTGGGATCGTCGTCCACCAGCAGCACTACATGGCGAGGTGCTGAACTTTCGTCGTTGGTGTGCGGTGCACTGTGCGGTGCGCCGCTTGGTGCACTGTGCGCAGCACTGCTGGTGAGCGTCTCAGCCATTGGAAACACCCTCCATTATTTCGTTTGCAATCGCCGTCCACTCTTCAAGTTGCGGCAACAGTCCGTGCGCCGATAATGCCTCGATGTCGAGATCCAGTGTCACGTCGCGATGGCCCGAGAGGTGTGCGGACACAAACGCATCAGCCACATGGACTGCAACTGTGACCGCATCATCGATTGCATGATGCGTGCGCAGGTTGTGGTGATACGCGACGCTTTGCACCATGCTGTACGGCAAGCCCCACGCGCCGAGCAACACCGCGCCGATCAACGCGTGCGAAGCGCCAAGCGCCTCTGTCTCGAGCTGATGCAGCGGCTTTTCGCCAGTAATTCCTTCGCGCAGGATGGCGGCGTACGCCTCGGGTACGCGCGTCGCGAGAATAAGTTTGCCGACGTCGTGTAACACACCGGTGGTGAATGCTTCGTCGCGACGCGATTTATCGGTTACGATCCGGCGCGCGATCTGCGCAACCAGCAGCGCCTGCTGCTGTGATTCTTCGACGGAGAAACCAAGCACTGTTATTGACGTTGGTGCGGGGCGAAATATGCCAACCATCAACGCCATCGCCTTGAGCAAATCAACGCCGACATAGCTCACCGCCGCCGCCACTGATGAAATTGGCTTGCCAAATCCGAAATAGGCGGAGTTCACGATTTGCAACAGCTT